>DDBM01000186.1 GCA_002333125.1 Moraxellaceae bacterium UBA2032
GATAATTTTGTGCTACTCATGGGCGGCGAGCCGTTTGGTAATGCCAGTGGTGGCACATGGAACGGAGTAAACTATCCACGAGGCGCACATTACTTGCCATTGCCTACACTAGAATCGACCCATATCCGCGAATTATTATTTGATTTAGGAGTGATAGAAGCAGAGCCTTTTAGCTTGCAACCTCGCTATGACGAACGCGCCACCTTACACGCTCCTAATGAGCGTTTATGGGTTAATGAACAGTGGCAAGATAGCATCATCCCGCACGCCACTTCCCCCCAAAGCCAAACCCAATTTTTACAATTTGCCCAGTTTACACAATGGCTACGCCAGCAACGCGGCAACGATGGCAAGCCTCTGTTTGCCATCCCCCTTATTGCCTCATCACAAGACCCACAATGGCGCAACCTAGACAAAGTATCGTTTGCACAATGGTTAACGCAACAAGGTTTTACAGATAGTAGCTTGCGTTGGTACTTAGATTATTGTTGCCGCGATGACTTTGGCCTTAACAGCCCTTTTATTTCGGCATGGGCAGGTTTGCATTATTTTGCTAGTCGTACAGGTCAGGGGCGCAACATCGCGCCACAAAGCGAAGCGGTACTCACATGGCCACAAGGCTTGCAGTATTTGGCTCAAAAAATGTTACCCAAAACCGCACAACAACAGCAAGGCTTTGCGCTGCATATTAACGAACATCAACAAGGGGTTGATGTGTTATACAGCACCGATATTGGTCGTAATGCCTTTACGCTGCAAGCCAAACGCGTTATTTGCGCCATGCCATTACACGTCACTGCGCGTTTGTTTCCACAAATAAAAGATTATGGCTTTGAGCCACAACATATTCCGCCACACGCGCCGTGGTTAGTGAGCAATGTCTATTTAGACCGCTTTCCTCAAGAAGCCAACAACAGCACCTTAGCATGGGACAACGTGGTGTATGGTAGCCAAAGTTTGGGTTATGTGGTGGCNNGGTTTACACGACTTACAGCAAGTATATGGTAGCCAATTATGGCGTTGTGCGCGTGGTGTAGAATTAACGCTACGCGGTCATGCAATGCCCTCGCCTACAGTAGGCTTTTTAAATAACAAAGGCTTACAGGCTCTACAAGCAGCAGATGGCAAGGTGCTATTTGCTCACTCAGACTTATCGAGTTATAGCATTTTTGAAGAGGCCGCTTGGTGGGGCTGGCAAGCGGCTAACCGATTAACTCAAGCATGATAGCTATCGGCTTTTTAAGTCACGCGGTAATTAATGTAAACGCCGCAAAAAAAGCCACCAATAAACCTACAATAAAAACCCATATATTAGTGTGATTTTTATGTTCAATAGGCACGCTTGCTGCTTGAGCTAACTCTTTTGTATTTAAAGCATCATCGGCCTTTTGTAACATATCAACCAATTGTTTGGTTGTAGCAAGGTCAAACTGATACGGGTCAAATTTATGTACATTATGCTCACGCAAAAAAGCTCTTACCTCATGGTCAATCGTGGCAAACTTCATTTCCCAACTCGAAAAGCCTGATTTTTCTATAGGTTCAGAAAGCAATACTTTAAGGTCTTTATGGCGTGAGTCGTTTAATAGTTTGCTATGTAACGCATCAATATCCTGTTTAGAACCCTCTAAACATTGAAAAAAACAACCATTACCGTAATACAACGCACCCACCAAATTATTTTTTTGGTTATTTTTACGTGCCACCTCTAATATTTGTGCAATATTTATATCTACACCCTCTGTTGTTGCAAAGGGTTGAAAAGTCGAGTGACTCGCATAAGCAAATCTGTATAGTTGGTGTGTCATGGTCATTTCTCATCTTGTGCATTTTGTGATGTATTTTTACCACCATACAATCTTTTTTGTACTATACAAAACATAAACAAAAGATATATAACTAGGTCATCACACCAACAGAAAATTTGTCTAATACAAAAATTGACCTCATAAAACAAATGCTTGTCGTTTTTTCAAAAGAAGATTTTTTAAGCATTGCTTAAGCTATGTTTATACTTTAGAACTTAAAACCTAACAATCTACATTGAGAGAATAATAATGCCCTACACGCCAAGCCCCCTCGCCCAAGAATTAAAAAACCTCGAACAACAAGGCGATTACCTCGCACTTATTGCAACACTCAAAGGGCAACTACAACAAAATAAACGCACTTTTGCCGACCCTTATGTTAAAGAATGGATTGGCAAACGCTGGCGTAATCTGTTTATTCAAGCCGCAGTACAAGACAAACACGCCGTGAAAGTCGCCTCTAAAAAATTAAGTATTGGTAAAGATAAACGCAGCTCTGAGCAAAAAATTGCCGAACGCTTTTTAAAAGGCGACCATTTAAACGAATGGTCTATTGCTATGCCAACAGCGCAAGGCAACAATCAAATTGATGACACCTTAATTTTTTGCCCTGGTTTTATTAACGGTTTATTGCCTGCTCATGCCTTTTCGCAAGAGTTTCCTCAATTAGAACAAGAATATGGCTGGAAGATTTTTCAGGCTGACGCTCACCCTATGCGTAGCTGTGAAGCCAATCACCAAGATTTATTAGATGCCATTTTAGAAGGTAAAGGTTTTCAGTCTAACCCTGGTGCGGCAAGCGACCAATTTAGAACACCCATTGCACCCGATAACGTCTTTTTGATGGGTTATAGCAAAGGCGCACCCGATATTTTAAGCACCTTAGTCCATCATCACGACAAAATTGGTTCTAAAGTGAAATGTGTGGTGACGTGGGCAGGTGCGATTGGTGGCTCTTATATGGCTGATAACTTTTACGAGTTAATTAAAAATGCCGATACCAATTTATTAACAAGCCGTTTGCATGACTTCTTACAACTGCTAGCACCCAATGTCACTCGTAAAGGCTCGTTACGACGTTTAAATGAGTACGATATTAAAGGCGGTGTACATAGCTTAACCACCAAAGCACGTGCCGAATTTTACCAACAATATCATCAATTTTTAGATGAGTTAGATATTCCGATTATTAATATTACTTCCGCTACCACTGCCTTAGAAGTACCTACCTTTCAAATGGCCGATTGCCTTAACTTAACGCGCTTTGACGGCAATAATGATATGCAAGTGACTCAAGAGCAAGCCAAAATTAAGCTTCCTATGGCGACTCATGCGGCCATGTTGCATGGTCATCATTGGGATATTTCGTACCCACCGTTTCCGCGTGCTGTGCGTATGACATCGCCTAACTTAGACCACCCCTTTCCGCGCAAAGCGGCCATTATTGCCATTTATCAATTATTAGCCGAATTAGGTTTAATTGAGTAATCCCTAAACCGTGATTTTGTCTATATTCTGTGGTAAGTTGAAAGTTCTTATGAACTTATCATAGAATATAGAATTACTAACATGGCTTTTTTTCGTCCGCTCCGCTCAATGACTAGCTTAGCTGTTATTGCACTGTGTGTGATTGCAAGTATTACGGTTATCTTGGCTTTTCAGCCACAAATTCAACAACAACAACAGCAAATTAAATATCACCAACAACAACAAGCGAGTGATATTAGCGAACGCATTAATAAAACCTTTAATACCATTAGTCAACAGCTACTTAATTTAACCTATTTAGTCACCGCCTATAGTGATCAACCTACAGTCATCGAAAACAACTTAAAGCACTTACTACGCGCCTCTTCACCCGAGCAAATTTATGGCATGGGTGTTTGGTTTGATACAGGGCAATCGCCACACCCTCAACATCCTTTATATGGCCCTTATATTCACTATCAAAAAAATGGCAGCCTAGACTTAACTTATGAATGGATGACCGCCAGTTATAATTTTCCTCAGCAAGTATGGTTTAAAGAATTTACTAACGCCAAAGGCAAGCAACACTGTACTGCACCTTATTTGGATAACGGCTTAGTTTATGTGAGTTGTGGTCGCTCCTTCCCTATCAATAGCAACAAACCTCAAGGAGTAATTAGCGTTGACCTCGTATTACCTCAACTAGAAAGTTTATTACAAAAATATAGCGACCCAGAACACGAATTAGTTTTTATTAGTGATACCCAAAGCAAAAAACTGATTGCTTATCCTTACAGTAAAATTTTATTGCATAAGCTCAACTTACAAAAAGAAGCGGCAACAATATTAGATGTTCCTATTAGCCGTATTATGTTACCTCAAGACAAAACATGGCTCCATCATCAAGAAGCCTTATCTATAGGTTGGACGATACATGTACTCAGCAAAAAAATATGGTTAGAGCGAGAAATTAATAATATCAATCATCGCTTATATTTATGGCTGCTTATGATTTGGACATTTGGCATTATTATAGAAGCACTATCGGCTTATACCAACAAACGTATTCGTTTAGCGCAAGATAGCTCCTTAACATGGCGTAACGCACTAAGTGACGTGGTTCCTGCGGGGATATTTTCTGCTAACTTTAATGGTCAAGTAACGTGGGCAAACCCTGTTTTTACCCAACTAACACAGCAAGCTCAATTTCCTCACCCTTTAATTGATATTATTTGTTTTGAAGACCAACCTAAATTTAGGCTATTTTGGCATAGGTTTTTTCATGAGGGCAAAACATCAGCAACTGAGTTTAGACTCAAAACAGGCAGTCATAAATGGGTTTCGTTACGTCTTGCCTTAGCGTCAGGTCATGATAACGAACCCTCTGCTATTGCGGGTGTATTAGATGACATTAGCGAACGCAGACGACACGAACAAGAGCTACGTTACGCCAAAGAACAAGCCGAAGAAGCCAGTCGTAGTAAAGGCGAATTTTTGGCCATGATGAGCCACGAAATTAGAACCCCGATGAATGGTGTGATTGGTATGTCGAGTTTATTACTCGAAACTAAACTCAATAACGAACAAATCGAGTTTGCCGAAACCATACAAGGATCGGCGAATATTTTGCTTAAAATTATAAACGATATTTTAGATGTTTCACGCATCGAAGCAGGCAAACTGCCCATCGAAAGCTATGTGTTTAAAACCGACTCTTTAATTAATGATGTCGTTAATTTGATTACCCCGATTACCGAGCAAAAACACTTACCCTTACATAAAAAAATCGCCCCAAATTTACCGTTATTATTGCAAGGCGATGCCGACCGAATTAAACAAGTGCTACTTAACTTACTTAATAATGCGCTTAAATTTACCGAAACAGGCTCTATTACCTTAGCGGTAGAACTTAATCATCAAGACCAACGTACCGCTACCTTAATCTTTAGCATTATTGATACAGGCATTGGTTTAAGTGATGAGCAACAAAAACGCGTGTTTCAACCTTTTACCCAAGCCGATAGCTCCACTACACGGCGTTATGGTGGCACGGGTTTAGGTTTAACGATTTGTCGGCACTTAGTTGAGTTAATGGGCGGCGAAATTCATTGCGAAAGTACCTTAGGCAATGGCTCACGCTTTTGGTTTAGATTACCCTTAGCCTTAGCGAGCGAATCCAATACAAAAAGCAAAACGCCACAAGAAACCCCCAAACTTAATACCCAAGCCACGGTATTAATTGTAGAAGATAATATTGTAAATCAAAAAGTTGTAGCCAAAATGCTGCAAAAACTTGGCCTTAATTATGAAATAGCCCAAAATGGCCGTGAAGCAATAGCTAAATTAAGCACCTCAAATTTATTTGATTTAGTGTTGATGGACTGCCAAATGCCTGTAATGGATGGATTTGAAGCAACACAACGATGGCGTGAACAAGAAACTCGCTTGGGGCTGACTCGTTTACCTATTATTGCCTTAACAGCGAATGCGATGCAGGGTGATGAGGAACGGTGCTTAGATGCAGGTATGGACGGCCATATAGCCAAACCTATTAACTTGCACTCTTTAACGCATCTTTTGGCACAGTGGCTTAAAGCCTAAAGTAGGCTTCGACTCCGCTCAGCCAACATAAAACTTATGCTGGAATGAACAGACACGCTCCCTGAGCGGAGTCGAAGGGATAAAAACCTTAGCTTATTTAATATCGTAACCACGTTCTTCGTGAGATACCAAATCTAAACCTTCACGCTCAGCATCATCAGTTACACGTAAGCCTTTTGTAATTCGTGAAGTTATTTTTAACAAAACCCACGTTAAAATAGCTGTGTATAAAGCAATCACCACAATACCCAATACCTGAATAGATAATTGACTGCCAATACTGTCATGGCCACTGGCATAACCAAAACCCGAAAAAATGCCTAAATTGGGACTACAAAAAATACCAGCCAAAAAAGTGCCTAAAATACCGCCAACACCATGCACAGGAAACACATCTAAAGAGTCATCAATTTGCAGTGTCTTTTTGATTAATTGCGTCATAAAAAAGCAGATAACGCCTGCCATTAAACCAATGACCAACGCCCCTGCTGGGCCTACTACCCCTGCCGCGCCTGTAATTGTGCCTAAACCTGCAATCACACCCGTTACAATACCCAAACCAGACGGCTTACCAAATTTAATCCATTCACAAGCCATCCAAGCCAATGCGCCTGCCGATGCAGCAATATGCGTTACAAACAAGGCCATACCTGCATTACCATTAGCAGCCAAAGCCGAGCCGCCGTTAAAGCCGTACCAACCGACCCATAACATACCCGCACCCATAATAGTCATGGTCAAATTATGAGGCGGCATGGCCACTTTACCAAAACCGTTACGTTTACCTAATACCAAAGCACACACTAAGGCGGCTACACCTGCGGTAATATGAACCACAGTGCCACCCGCAAAATCAATTAAACCATGCTGAGCAAAATAACCACCGCCCCATACCCAATGAGCCACAGGCACATACACCGCCAATGTCCATAAAGCACTAAATACTAACACCGCAGCAAACTTCATACGCTCGGCAAATGCACCAATAATTAATGCAGGGGTAATGATGGCAAAGGTCATTTGAAAAGCGGCAAACACGACTTCGGGAATATCGCCTGTCATGCCGTCTTTAGTTAAACCCGACATAAATAAACGCGATGTTCCACCTAGCCAATTATTGATACCTGCGCCATCGGTAAATGCCAAGGAGTAAAAACCGACTAACCACAGTAAACTAATGAGCGAGCCAATCGCAAAACACTGTACCAAAATCGACAATACGTTTTTACTGCGAACTAAGCCACCATAAAAAAGTGCCAAACCAGGTAATGTCATAAATAATACTAAGGCAGTTGCGGTTAAAATCCATGCCGTATTGCCTGTATCAAGAGCTGTGTCACTCGCCATGACACTAGGAGCTAGGCACAATAAGCCTAAGCCAATAAATTTTGGAAACATCGACATCGTTCTCACGTTTTTTTAGAACTTACGCTTTTATCTCTTACTTTTAGAGCAACTCGTAAGTCCGATGGTTAAATGGCAGACTCGTTAGTTTCGCCCGTACGAATACGAACCACTTGCAATAAATCAGTCACAAAAATTTTGCCATCACCAATTTTACCTGTGCCTGCGGCTTTGCAAACCACTTCAATAACACGGTCAACATCTTCTTCTTTTACAGCCAAATCAAGGCGAACTTTAGGCACAAAATCAACCACATACTCTGCACCACGATACAATTCGGTATGCCCTTTTTGACGACCAAAACCTTTCACTTCGGTAACGGTTAATCCTGTCACCCCAATTTCAGAGAGTGCTTCACGCACATCATCTAACTTAAATGGCTTAATAACTGCGCTGACCATTTTCATTATGTTTTCCCCAAGCAAAAAAGACTCAAAAGCAAAAGCCCCAACTATTGTCAGGGCTTTTTAATTTTAGCTAAACGCTAAGACGCTTAGTAGCGATCGCGGCCACCGCCGTATCCACCACCGCTATCACGACCGCCGCCACCGCCGCCGCCGCCATCACGACGACCGCCGCCGAAGCCACCGCCATCACGACCACCGCCGCCGAAGCCGCCGCCATCACGACGACCACCGCCGCCATCACGACCACCGCCGCCGCCGAAGCCACCGCGACCACCACGTGGACCGCCTTCTTCTTTTGGACGAGCTTCGTTAACAGTTAACGTACGGCCAGAAATTTCTTTACCATGCAACGCGCTGATTGCTGTTTGTGCTTCTTGATCAGTACCCATTTCAACAAAGCCAAAACCTTTAGAACGGCCTGTTTCGCGATCCATAACAACCATTGCAGAGCGTACATCACCGTGAGCAGAGAATACTTGCTCTAAATCACCATTGCTTACGTTATAGCTTAAGTTGCCAACGTATAATTTATTGCCCATGAAAGGGACTCCTCAAAGAACGATAACTTGGGACTCACGTTTTGCGCGCATACGAGTGCAAAAAAGCAATAACATGACAGCTAAAAAACCATCATCACGTAAGTCCTTAACAGATACCACAAACCAAATCTCAAGACCGACACATTGTACAACTAATCGTACGACTCGCGAACCTACAGGGTAGTGATACTCTAGAGTATACTCTACATAATCACTCTGTACGATAGCTTTACGCATAAAGTTATCCTGTTTTAAGGCTCTTAGAGAAAAGTGGTTACAATTTCATCGCCACAGGTGACGCACCTGCCCTTGCACCGTCATACCCAAAAAGGGGGTATTGTGTCCTTGAGAGACCAAGTACTCGGGCGCAACGCTCCATATTTTATGTAAATCAACCACCACCACACCACCTTGAGTGCTTAAATCCCCTGCGGCAATATTAAGAATTTTTGCAGGATTACTGGTTAAAGCGCGCCATAACACATCTTCGGTTAATACGTTTTCTCGTACCAATTTTAAGCCCAAAGGCAATACCGTTTCGATAGCCGAAATACCTGCTTCGGTATCGGCAAATGGTGCAAGNNCCTGCTTGCAAGCCTGCACACAAAGCGAGCCTGTCGTCTTCGCTACGCAAGGGTGGATGCACATGCGCCAAACTATTAAAGCCATCAATCGCAGTATCAGTTAAATGTAATTGGTGCATAGCCACATCGGCAGTAACAGGCAAGCCCTTGTCTTTGGCAATACGCATTAATTCAACCGAGCCTTTACAGGACAATTGGCTAAAGTGAGCACGCACACCCGTTTCTTCAACCAATAATAATTGTTTGGCTAAGGCAATNNTCATGGGCGCAACCGTTGGCTAAACTAGGTTCTTCGGGGTAAAAGAAAACCGTTAAATTAAGGCTCGCAGCGTACTCTAAACAACGCAATAAAGTTTCGTCATTGGCCATAGCTTGACGCACATTAGTAACCGCCAAACAACCTGCTTTACTTAATGCGTGCATATTGGCAGGTTGTTGCCCTGCCAAGCCTTTGGTTAATGCGCCCAAGGGGTACACCGTTACAAAATCAGCTTTTTGGGCTTTTTCTTTAATTTGTGCCACTAAAGCAGGATTATCAATCACTAATTTAGTATTAGGCGGCAAGACCACATGAGCAAAACCTGCTTTGGCGGCAGCTTTGGTCTCGCTCGCAATCGTGCCATGTTGTTTTTCGCCTTCACGCAAACTGGCGCATAAGTCTATAAATGCAGGCAATACCACACAGCCTGTGACATCATGCACTACGTCATGCTCGGCAGTACGGGCTTCTGTTCCCATACACACCACACAGCCGTCAATAACCAATACATCCGCGATACGGTCAATACGACGTGCCATATCAATGACACGTCCACCCTGTAATAATATCCGTTGTTGTTTCATGGTTTAGCCCTCGCCGCGTGTGGTTAATTGACCTTGCATGGTGAGTGCTAACACCGCCATACGCACCGCAATACCATAGTTGACTTGTTTTAAAATTAACGACTGTGCGCCATCAGCGACCTCAGAGGCGATTTCTACACCACGATTAATCGGGCCAGGGTGTAAGACAATGGCATTGGGTTGGGCATAGGCTAACTTTTGCGGCGTAAGGCCATACAGCGCATAAAACTCTTCGGGACTGGCTAATAAAGGCGAGGCCATACGCTCATTTTGAATCCGCAAAGCAATGACGACATCTGCGCCCTCTAAGCCTTCTTCTAAACGCTCATACACTTTGACACCCAGTTGCTCAAACTCTTTAGGTTGTAAGGTACGCGGCGCAATAATCCGAATTTCTTTTGCGCCTAAAGTTTGTAGGGCGTAAATCTCGGAACGCGCGACACGCGAATGGCGCACATCACCAATAATCGCCACGGTGAGCTGACTAAAATCGCCTGCATGACGGCGAATCGTTAGCATATCCAACATGCCTTGTGTGGGATGATTATGTCGGCCATCACCTGCGTTAATTACCGCTACTTTGGGCGTGACTTGGCTCGCAATAAAATGCGCTGCACCCGATTGCGAATGACGCACCACAAAGACATCGGCGGTCATGGCTTCTAAATTCCACAACATATCGCGTAGCGTTTCGCCTTTACTATTAGAAGACTTGGCAATGTCGATATTAATCACGTCGGCACTGAGGCGTTTTGCAGCTACAGCAAAGGTCGTTAAGGTGCGTGTTGAGGCTTCAAAAAAAAGATTCATCACCGTGCGCCCTGCTAACAGGGGTTGATTGGTAATTGTGCCGTTACTGTCTAAAAAAGATTCGGCAAAATCTAATACTTCGGTTAATTGTTCACGGCTTAACCCTTCGGTGGTTAAAAAATGACGCAAACGGCCTTGAGAGTTGAGCTGAAGTCGGCTTGGCGTGTGGGCGTGGGACAGGTGCATGATGGTTTTAAGGTTTGATAGTTAAATTAAGAACGGATTTTAGCAGAAAGACAGATAGTTTTTTGCACAAAATCATTTTGACAAAACATAGCTATCTATAAAAAACAAATACAACTAAAGGAGATGTTATTGATGTTTTGAAACATCAACAAGCCTAAGATGGATTCACAAAACGTGCATATAAGATACAATGCCCAAAATAGATAAGAAGGTGCATAACTCACGCACAAGCTTGAGCAATTGACGACACCTTCAACTTGAGAGAGAAGGATTATGGCTAAACGATTAAAGTTACTCGACTCTGGCTGGTTAATGATGGAAACCCCAGAAACCCCAATGCATGTTGGTGGGTTAATGTTGTTTCAAGTGCCAGAAAATGCGCCTGATGATTATCTACAGTCATTTTTTCAATATTTATTGCAAGTTGATGATGTGTCCGCACCGTTTAATCAAAAGTTACAACGGCTACTGCCATTTAATTTAGATGCCAGTTGGGTAAAAGATGGTAATTTTGATATTGAATACCATGTTCGCCCTTCGGCTTTGCCTAAACCCGGACGGATTCGAGAATTATTAGCGTTGGTGTCGCGCTTACACGCCCAATCGATGGATCCACGCCGCCCGATGTGGGAGTGTTATTTAATCGAAGGCATTGAAGGTAATCGTTTTGCCATTTACACCAAAATTCATCACTCGATGGTAGATGGAGTCGCGGCAACCCGTTTAATGCAATCACGTATGGCTCGCTCAGCCAATGAGGATGTACCCCCTATTTGGTCGGCAGAATGGACTAAGCGTTTACCCAAAAAAGAAAAGCGTAGCTTGATACTTGCGCCCTCCCCCAAAGAGGTTATTAATAGCTTTGCCAATGGGGCGGCACAACTGGTTGATTTGTTAAAAACACCGCGTGACAGCCATACAAAAGCGTTATTTAGAGCACCAAAAACCATTTTAAATCATCGTGTTACTCCTGCACGACGTTTTGCGGCGCAATCATGGTCTATGGATCGTATTCGTGCTGTGGCCAAAGGCTATCATGCCACTGTTAATGATATTGTATTAGCAATGTGTGGCGGCAGTTTACGCGACTACCTAAAAAGCTATGATGCACTACCTGCTTTACCTTTAGTGGCTCAAGTCCCTGTGTCTGTTAGAGCAGCCGATGCCGACGATGATAATGGCAATGCCATTAGTGCTGTACAAGTCACGCTAGGCACAGACATTGGCAATGCCGTTGACCGCTTACGAGCCATTCAAGAGTCAATGCAAGCCGCCAAAAAGCGTTTGTCTGGCATGGAAAAAGCCGACTTAAATGCCTTTACGGTGTTAAGCAATTTGCCATTAATGTTAGGACAAGCAACAGGCTTGGCAGGTCGACGTACTACGATGTTTAATGTGGTTATCTCGAATGTACCCGGCCCAAAAGAGCCGTTGTATATGTACGGTGCCAAAATGTTGGCTAACTATCCTGTGTCGTTAATTTGGCATGGTTATGCGGCTAATATTACCGTCAATAGTTATGTGGACAGCCTAGACTTTGGCATTATTGCTTGCCGAGATACCGTGCCGCGTGTACAGCGTATGCTAGGTTATTTAGAAGATGCTTTAGTTGCCCTAGAACAACACTTGTCACAATAAGATGAAGCACCCTCTAGACCTCACCCTAGCCCTCTCCTAATAGG
>DDBM01000063.1 GCA_002333125.1 Moraxellaceae bacterium UBA2032
ACTTGCTACTTTACTAATATTACCTGCTTTTTTAGCGGCAACAATAGAGGCATCACCACTGGCCACAAAGCCTAAAATATTTTGCGCACAAGCTTCGCCTGTTTTACTGGCTGCCGATGAATCTGTGGCAACTATAGGTCCTTTTACCGATGTAAATAATGCACCATTACCTACAGGAGAGGATACAACGGCACAGCCGCTTAACATTACAACTGCTAACACACCAACTAATTTAATTGTCATTTCTCATTTTCCTAAAAACAGATAATGCTATATCTGCATCAATAAACCCGAATAACTATTTGCTATTCATCTCTGCTTTATTATTAACCTCATAAAACTGCTGATATGTATCAACTTATATGGAGGTAAAATAACAAGCCGCTCAAGAATAAGTTAAGATACGCGTTTAGTAAACAAAATATTGAATACCGTCACTATGGCCATGCACCAAACTATCCTCAACAACCTTAGTCGTATAGAGCAACAACACAACGTCACTATTTTGTGGGCGTGTGAATCAGGTAGCCGCGCGTGGGGCTTTGCCTCACCCGGCAGCGACTATGACGTGCGCTTTATTTATGCCCACAAACCCTCGGCTTATATTCGGGTATTTGATAAACGCGATGTGATTGAAGAACCGATTAATGGCTTACTCGACATTAATGGTTGGGATATTAAAAAAGCATTGGGCTTATTGCGAAAATCTAATCCTGCCTTAATGGAATGGTTATCGTCCCCCATTATTTATAAACAACACGCGGCAATCAAACCTTTACAAGACCTAGCGCAACAGGCTTTTTTGCCTATATCTTCTTGTCATCATTATTTATCAATGGCGCGGCCAAACATTAACCGCCTTGTCATGGGCAACGATATTCGTCTAAAAAACTATTTGTATATGTTTAGGGCATTATTGGCGGCTCAATGGGTTATTGAAGATGGCGCACAACCGCCAATGCGTTTTCAAGAATTAGTACAACGCTTTTTGCCTAGTGGTGATATTCGTGAGCAAATTGATGAATTATTACACATCAAAGCCAATGTTTTAGAAAGTGAGATGATTCCTCCCCAAGAAGACTTAGACCAGTATTTATTGGCACTTTATAGCCGCTTGCAACAAGTCTTACCTGCTGCCATTACGCCGATTGAAAGCGATATTTTTGACAACTGCTTAATAAACACGCTGCAAACTGTCTATCCCGCAATGAAATTATAGAGACCACAACATGACTGCAACTAACATCCCTTTAGCCTATTTAGGCGGTTTAACTGCCGACGAGTTTTTACGCAATTATTGGCAAAAAAAGCCTTTATTAGTGCGTAATGCCTTTGCTGATATGGCGTATTTAGTCGAAAAAGAAGACTTACTTTCTTTAGCCCAAGAAGACAGTGCCGAATCACGCATTATTTTAGAAAAAGACGGCAAAAAACCATGGGAAGTCCGCAAAGGCGCGTTTACATCTAAACAATATAAACAATTACCCAAAACTCATTGGACGTTATTAGTGCAAGCGGTTGACCATTATTTGCCCGAACTAGCCGCTTTTTGGCAAAACTTTAGCTTTATTCCGAGTTGGCGCCGCGATGACGTGATGATTTCTTACGCCACACCTCAAGGCTCAGTAGGCAAACACTTTGACCAATATGATGTATTTTTGGTACAAGGTAGTGGTCAGCGTCGTTGGCAATTAGGTGAGTTTTGTGGCAAAGAGAGTGCATTTGTAGAAGGCACTAAACTACGCATTTTGCAAGATATGCCAGTGACTTTTGATGAAGTGCTTAATGCAGGTGACTTATTATATGTACCGCCCAAATTAGCCCATTATGGCGTAGCACAAAACGAATGTTTAACCTTTTCTTTTGGCTTTAGAGCTCCTGCTCTAAGTCATGCTCTTGAACACATTGTAGATACTGCCTTAGAAGAAACAGGTGCAGAAGCACTGTATCAAGACATTGATTTACAAGCACAAAAAAATGGCTCTTGGCTTAACCCTAAACATCTACAGCAGCTACAACAACAAGTGTTAGCACTGCTTAATACACCTGACTTATTAGCAACTGCCCTCGCACCGTTTTTAAGTGAAGCCAAATACGAAGACTACGAACCGATGGGCGAAAAAGTCACGCCTGATGAGTTACAGCAAGCCTTAACCGAAGGCGCAGTTTTATGTAGAGACCCTGCCTCACGTTTTGTGTATGTAGGCGAACAAGGTCATGCACAACGCTTATATGTTAATGGTGAAGAAATTTGTATTGATGAAGGTGTTGATGGCGCATTTGTTGCTCTACTCGCAGATAACACCCAACTCACCGCCACCAACTTAACCACTTATTTAAGCCATAGCCTTAATGTGCAATGGTTATGTGAGCAAATTAAAACGGGTTATTGGTTGGTTTTAGTTGATTAGATTTTTTAGCCCTCTCCCACAGGAGAGGGAGAAAGCCAAAACAAAGACCGTTTATATTATTAGGAAACTCTCATGTCTTTTGATTTATACGCCATTGGTAATGCCTTAGTTGATAGCGAATACCTTGTAAATGATGATTTTTTACAAGCACAAAATATTCAAAAAGGACAAATGACACTGATTGATCAAGCACAACAGCAACAATTAATTAGCGCACTTAATCAACAGTTTAGTTGTGCCAAACGTGCCTCTGGTGGTTCGGCCGCTAACAGTGTGATTGCGTTTGCTGCTTTAGGTGGTAGTGCATTTTATGCCTGCAAAGTAGCTCACGATAATAACGGCGACTTTTATTTACACGACTTACGCGCCGCAGGGGTTAGCGCACCACATCACGCCCAAGTAAAAGAAGGTATTACAGGTACTTGTGTGGTGATGGTTACACCAGACTCCGAACGTACCATGCACACTTTTTTGGGAATTACCGCCGAACTTAGCCCGCAAGAACTCGATTTAGAGGCACTTAACCGAGCGCGTTATTTGTATATCGAAGGTTATTTAGCCACCTCTACATCGGCACGTCATGCCGTTGCCTCAGCTCGAACCTTAGCTAAAGCTCAAAACATAAAAACTGCGTTGACTTTTTCTGACCCTGCGATGGTGCAATATGCGCGTGATGGCTTAACCGAAATGTTAGCCGACGGTGTGGATATTTTGTTTTGCAACGAACACGAAGCCAATTTATGGGCAAATAGCCAAGATTTAAACGAAGCGATTAGCGCACTACACAAGCTTAGTCCGTTATTAGCGATTACTTGTGGTAGTAAAGGCGCAATTATTAGCGACAATGGGCAACAAATAGCTATTGCTCCTTTTCCAGTGACTGCGCTAGACTCCAACGGCGCGGGCGATGCCTTTGCAGGGGCTTTTTTGTATGGTTTAAGTCAAGGCTGGCCATTAGCTGACTGTGGATGCTTAGCATCAAAAGTCTCGGCACAAGTGGTGAGTCAATTTGGGCCGCGCCTTAACACCGAGCAATACCAAGACTTACTAAAAAAATAAAACATCATGTTTAGATTATGCCCTCTTGCTGATATACCCGATAACGATGCGCGTGGCTTTCGCTCTCCAATAGGAGAAGTGATTGTGGTGCGTCAAGGCTTAGCTGTGTTTGGCTATCTTAATCGCTGTCCTCATATTGGCATTGGGCTAAATTTTCAAACTGATGTTTTTATGGATTTAACACAACGTTATTTATTGTGTGCTAATCATGGTGCGTTATTTAGAATAGAAGATGGTTTTTGTTTGCGTGGGCCATGTCATGGTCAATCACTCAAACAAGCACCGCTTCTTATCGAAAAAAGTATTGTGTGGTTATTAGATACATAAAATTAAACTTAGAACACTGGCTGTCTCGTTTTTTGCTCGTAAAACGTGCTAATTACAAGCGAACACCTAGTCTTTAAGCTTAAACCCTTGTATTTTAAAAAATCGTCCCCTACTTTGATGCAGATTTGCAGTAAAGCAAAATTACTGCTATAGCTACTTAGGATTTGCGCCGTTATCGCCGCTTTTAATCAACGATAACTTTAGTGCCATGCGTAAATCCTGTATTACGTTAATTTAGCCCGTTTAAGGAGCAAAAAAATGGCCACAATCACTGCTAAAGCCCCCAAAAATAATTTAATTTATGGCTTTGCACCTTACCAAGCTAAGCCAGATGAAGCGTACATGAACGCTGCACAAGTCCACCATTTTAAAAANNATGCAAGACGAGTCTAGCAGCTTACCTGACCCCAATGACCGCGCCACGCAAGAAGAAGAATTTTCGATTGAGCTGCGTACCCGTGACCGCGAACGCAAATTAATTCGTAAAATCGACTCTACGCTCAAAACCATTGATAGTGGCGATTACGGCTACTGCGAAGAATGTGGTGTTGATATCGGCATTCGTCGTTTAGAAGCCCGCCCCACCGCCACTTTATGTATAGATTGCAAAACCTTAGCCGAAATTAAAGAAAAACAAACAGGCGGCTAATATCTGCCTTGCGCGTGGTGCTTTTGGCCACGCGTATTAATAACGATGTATATTGGTCGTTTTGCGCCCTCACCTACAGGAGCTTTGCATTTAGGCTCACTCTTAACTGCGCTTGCCAGTTGGTGTGATGCACGCGCCGCTAACGGCAAATGGCTGTTGCGTATCGAAGATATAGACACCCCTCGTATTCAGCAAGGAGCCGTTGAGCATATTGTGGCCGCACTCACCCATTACGGTTTAACGTGGGACGATGACGTTGTTTATCAAAGTCAACGCACACACCTGTATCAACAAGCCTTAAATACCCTGCAACAGCAACACGCTATTTTTTGGTGTAGCTGTAGCCGTAGCCAATTGGCTCAAACACAATCTGCTATTTATAACGGCCACTGTCGTGAACATCATCATTATCGCTCTCAAGCAGCAGCACGATTACTTGTACCACCTAGCACTACCATTAGTTTTAACGATGGCGTATTTGGCACACAACACGAAGACATTAGCCAAACTGTGGGTGACTTTGTGGTTTTTAGGCGTGATGGCTTATTTGCCTATCAATTAGCNNATTGTGAATGCTCAAGGCGAAAAGCTCTCTAAACAAACAGGCGCAACGCCTTTAACTTTTGATAACCCTAGCCCAATATTATGGCAACTGTTACGATTGTTAGGTCAAAATCCGCCAAATGCCCTACAATCAAACCCTAAAGAAGCTATATTAGCGTGGGCTGTTAATAACTGGTGTTTGTCACATATACCTGCCACGCTCAAACTGATAACTGATAACTGATAACTGATAACTGATAACTGATAACTGATAACTGATAACTGATAACTGATAACTGGAGCTTATTATGTATATCGACCGATTAGTATTAATATTTATTGCAGGGGCGTATTTATTATCGCCTGCGATTATTGAATGGTGGAGTTTAGGTGGCGAAGCGTGGTCACGGCCGTTTGTTATTTGGTTATTTTTAATTATTATTAGTTATTGGGTTGGAAAAAACAGGGACATTCATGATCTTTAATTCTATTGAATTATTAAGTTTAGGCTTAGCGTATCTTATCTTTTTATTTTTAATTGCACATATTAGCGAAGCAGGTTTAATTCCTACTAAATGGATACGCAACCCCACGGTTTATGTTTTATCTTTAGGGGTTTATATTAGTGCGTGGGGTGTTTATGGTGTTGTAGGCTTTGCTTACGAAACAGGTTATAATTTTTTAGCTTTTTATTTAGGTGTATCAGGTGCTTTCTTATTAGCGCCTGTGTTATTAAGTCCTATTTTACGGCTCACCAAAAATCATCAATTAAGCTCTTTAGCTGATTTATTTGCCTTTAGATACCGTAGCCAGTTAGTTGGCTCTTTAACCACTATTTTTATGTTATTGGCGTTATTGCCTTTATTAGCCTTACAAATACGTGCTGTTAGTGATACCGCCAATATACTTACCCAACAAAATAATCATTATATCGTTGCGGTTATTTTTTGTTTTGCCATTACTCTATTTACGCTATTATTTGGAGCAAAACCATTAACTCCTCAATATAAACACGATGGCTTAGTGGTGACTATTGCTGTTGAGTCTATTGTAAAGTTAATTATGATGCTAAGTGTAGCTGGTTATGCGTTATTTTATATTTTTAACGGCACGACTGGCCTAGAAACATGGCTTTCTCACAATAAAGATGCTCTAGAATTATTATATATTCCGCTCAAAGAAAATGGCATTTGGCACAGTTTAATTTTAGCCTTTTTATTTTCTGCTGTGGTTATGCCTTATATGTATCACATGGTATTTACCGAAAATTTTCAGCCACGTTCACTATTAACCGCTAGTTGGGGTTTTCCTTTATATTTATGGTTAATGGC
>DDBM01000044.1 GCA_002333125.1 Moraxellaceae bacterium UBA2032
CAATCCTAAAGCAACCATTAGCGATATTGACGCATTGTGCCAACATCCTGCATTTAGCTTAACAAATCCCAATCGCTTGCGCTCGGTATTAGCACAGTTTGCTAATGCCAACCCTGTACAGTTTCATCAAGCGGATGGCTCTGGTTATCGTTTTATTGCCGAGAAAATTGCTGAACTGGATAAGATTAATCCGCAAATTGCGTCACGGTTATTAGGTGCGTTTAGTCGCTGGAAGCGTTTAGAAAGTGGCCGTCAACAACAGGCTTCGATGGCGTTACAGCAGCTCAGTACGCAACAGTTATCAAATGATACCTACGAAACCTTAAATCGCTTATTGANNGAATTTGCACAGTATTCAGGGGCGGGTTTTGAATTTTCTCTTCGGTGCTAAATGCCCACGATTATTATAGGCAACAAGAATACTCCCACAAGTTGGAGTGTGGAGTTTAGCTAAGATGCAATCTGGTGATAAAGTAAGACTTATTGCGAATCCAGCAAAGATAGGCATACTCGGCAATGAAACTGATGGTCCTGAGTATCGTCAACGAGTGCTAGTCACTTTTCTAGATGGTGATGAAGATTTTATCTTACGCACCGCTTTAGAAAAAATAAATAAAGAGAATTTAGGTCCTTATACCTGTCTTAAAGCTGGGCGTTTTGGACGAGTTGATGATTTGCGTGGGTCGATTACCTATTATCGCCTGAGTGGAAAGCTTGCCAATTTAATCTATAGCCTCAACACGACAAATACACAGTTTTTCGCGTACCAATTTAAGCCTGTTTTACAGTTTCTTGAATCTCCATGTAACGGCATTCTCATTGCGGATGAAGTTGGTTTAGGGAAAACTATCGAAGCGGGTCTTATTTGGACTGAATTACGAGCCCGTTTTGATGCCCGTCGGCTACTGGTCATCGCACCTGCTATGTTACGTGAAAAATGGAAGGATGAGTTATCTAACCGCTTTGGTGTGAATGCTGAAATTGTTGACGCTCGAGTGTTGTTAGAACGACTCGAAGCTGTTCGTGAGCGGCCACAAACTTCTTTTGCACTGATTGCCAGTATACAAGGCATCCGTCCACCCAGAGGTTTTAATGACAAGGACAAAAATTATTCCAGTCTAAATGCTGCTGGTAAACTTGCTCGATTTCTAGAAGATGTTGATGTTGAAGATCCATTGCTGGATATGGTAATCGTTGACGAGGCGCATTATTTACGCAATCGGGAAACTCAAACTAATCGACTTGCACGATTGATTAGACCCGTTACACAAAATCTGGTCATGCTTTCCGCAACACCTATTCAATTACGCAGTACCGACTTATTCAACCTGCTCAACTTGATTGATGAGGATGCTTTTCCTTATGAGTTTTCATTTGAACACTCTTTGATGGTTAATGCCCCTGTTGTACGTTTGCGAGATTTAATTTTAGCGCGAGTCATTACTCAAGAGGAGTTTTTGCAGCACATTGATATTGCTATAAAGATATTGGGTAGTCGTCAAAATTTGCAATTAAAATATCTGCGTGAAAATCCACCTAATGAAAGTGTTCTTGCAGATACTAAAGGCCGTTCAGAGTTAGCAGACCAGTTAGACAAAATTAACCCACTGACCAAAGTGATTACCCGTACACTAAAGCGAGACGTTCAGGAAATGCGTGTGGTTCGCTCACCATCAGCCATTCGAGCAGAAATGTATGAATGTGAAGAGCTTTTTTATCAGCAAGTGACTGAAAAAATTCGCCAATTCTGCGAAAAAACGGAAATGTCAACGGGGTTTATATTAACCATTCCTCAAAGGCAAATGTCTAGTAGTATGGCAGCAGCTTGTCGTGGTTGGCAGAATAAAATGGGGGAGTGGGACGAACAAGTGATTGCGGAAACAGTTTTTGAGTCTGTTGGCTTAGATGAAGATCAAAAAACTGCGCCTAATGTACAAGCCAATATGGGGACATTGCTAGAAGAGCTAGTGCAAATTTCACTGTCAGTAGGCAGCTTTCAGAAGCTCAGACAATATGATAGTAAATTTACTAAGCTTTTAGAAAGTTTAAAGCAATATTGGCGTGATAATCCAAGCAAAAAAGTTGTGTTATTTTCCTTTTATCGGCAGACCTTAAAATACTTGTCAGAGCGTTTGGCAGAAGTTTGTATAGATTCAGTGATTGTACAAGGCGGTATGGATAAGCACGCCGCGATAAAGCACTTTACGGATGTTCAAGGACCCAATATTTTATTGGCATCAGAGGTTGCTTCAGAAGGCGTGGATCTTCAATTTTCTAGTCTGGTGATTAACTATGATTTACCGTGGAATCCTATGCGGATTGAGCAACGGATTGGTCGTATTGACCGTATAGGGCAAGAAGCAGGAAAAATTTTAATTTGGAATTTTATGTATGCCAATACGGTAGATGAGCGTGTTTATGACAGACTGTTAGAGCGATTGGATATTTTTACTCAAGCATTAGGGAGTATGGAGGCAATATTAGGTGATCAAATTGCCGATTTGACGATTGATTTATTAACGCATCAACTTACACCCGAACAAGAGGAAGATCGCATCAATCGAGCGAGTTTGGCGATTGAAAACAATAATCGTCAGCAAGAAGTATTAGAGCATGAAGCCAGTCAGTTAATTGCTCACAGTGATTTTATTCAAAATAAAGTGAAGGCAGCTAAAGAGCTGGGGCGTTACATTCGAGGAGAGGATTTGTTGATTTATGTTAGGGATTTTTTGACCGAAAAATTTAGTGGTTCTCGATTATTTGTTTCTGAAAAAAATCACCTAGAGTATGTACTTGAGTTTTCTATTGAAGCGAGAGTGGCTTTTTCTGACTTTATTGCAGAGTATCGTCTTGCTGGTCGAACTCAAATACTATCGTCGAGGCCGCTTAAATTATTGTTTGAAAATAAAGTGGGTAATACACCACCACAGACTGAAAAAGTAACTCAAGATCATCCTTTGATTCGATTTGTCACAGAGTCATTACGTCGTGATAGTGGTGAGGGAGTTGCAAAATATCCTGTATCTGCTATTAAATTACCCTCAAATATGATTGAAAATGTGATATTAGGTGTCTATGTCTTTGCTATTTATAGATGGACGGTATCAGGAGCGCGTGATATTGAACGATTAGAGTATCGGGCAAAATTAATGGGTACTGATTCAATGTTGGATAGTGAAAAAGCAGAAAATTTAGTCAATATAGCAGCCATTGATGGGACAGATTGGTTAGGTGCTGCCAACGAGCTTGACAATAAGCAAATCGCAGATGTGTTTGAAGATTGTGTACATTATCTTGAGCAACAGTTCAAAGATTATCGTGATAATCAGGAGCGAGCCAATAAAGATAGGGTTCATAGCATGATTGAAGCATTGCAAAAACACTTGGAAAAACAAAGAGCTAATATTATAGATAGAATAAAACACTATCGAAATGAAGGAACAGATAAGCAGAGGCGTTTAATCCCCGCCGAAGAGGGCAAATTAAATAAATTGACAAAGCGACTTAATGATCGCATGAGTGAGCTACGTCTTAAAGAGCAACCAACAGCAACCCAAAGTTTTGTGTCTGGTGGTGTTATAAAACTTTACTAAGGAAATAATAATGAGTGGGAAGGGAACGTTCGGGGATAAGTTGGAAAGTGCTTTTGAGCGTGCTGGAATATCACTTCCGAAGTCAGAAAAGCCAGTGACACCAACTCAAGAGTCAAATAAAGTCACTTTGACGGCTGACGTTGAACGGGAGGTTATAACTGCGAATAATCAACCAAAAATAAGCGTTACTCAATTAAAAGTTTCACCGTTTGTTGTGTGTAAATTGAACCAGTTATTAACGCATTCAGAGAAAGCAGAAAATGTAAACAAAGTTTCAAAAGAGTCTTTCGTCGTTAATCAAGAAGATAAAAAGCCAACACAGCCAGTTAAAAAACCTACTCCCAAGTCAGTTCGCAGAGAAATGTTCATTGTTCCTCGAACGCCTGTTAAGAAAAAGCTAAAAATAGAGCCTGATTTATCTGTCTATAGCAATGGGCTTGGCGGAAAGCTAAAAAACAATCAGCCATTACCTCATGCTTTATATGAATTAATACTAAGTTCACAGTCGTATTTAGCTTGGAGGCCAGTCCAACCGTTGGCTTCTACAAAGCTGATGAAGTTTTTAAGTGATGGGCAAGGTTCTCAGCCCAGTTTTAAAGAAACTATTGATGAACGAGAGTTAATGCTTGGTATTGATTTTGGCACATCTTGTGTGAAAGTTGTGATTGGCGATACTGTACTTGATAAAGCATTTGCTGTGCCTTTTTATGATGAAATCGGTATTGGGCGGTTTTTATTACCAAGTCATATTTATTTGGGAGAAAAGGGGTTTTCTCTGCACTCAGGTGAGTCAGTGTATCGGAATTTGAAGCTTTCGCTCCTTGCCGAACCTTATCGTCTAGAGTATCAATATCGTGTTGTTGCGTTTTTAGCACTCATTATAAAACATGCTAGGGCGTGGCTTTTTCAAGAGCATGCTTCGGTTTACATGAAAACGCGTATTTTTTGGCGTATGGCAGTTGGTTTGCCAGCACAAAGCCATCATAGTGCTGATGTCAAAGGTGAGTTTCGCCGTTTGTGTTTGGCCGCATGGCTTGTAGCAAGCAAGAGTAATGGAACAGAAATATCTGCATCAACGATTTTGTCTGCGCTAAATAGGGCTGATGAGTTAAAAAGTGGTTCTATTACAACAATCGAAGAAGATGTTGAGTTAGCTATTGTTCCAGAAATTGCAGCGCAGATATACGGCTATGTTGCATCGGAGAACTTTGATAAAAAAGCGGCTAATAACTTTCTGTTAGTAGATGTTGGCGCGGGTACTGTTGATACATCGTTATTCCACGTCACATATACGAAAGGAAAGTGGGATTTTGAATTTTACACATCCAGTGTCCAGCCTTTTGGTACAATGAATTTTAATAGGTACAGGCTTGATTGGTGGGTTTTAGCACTTAAAAAGCTAATGCCAGTGCCTAAAAATCTTTTAGACGCTATTGCGGACATAAAAGATGCCACAGACTCACAAAATCCATTGCCTAACGATATAGGGCAATATTTTTCTGGTAGTAAGCTCACATTTATGTCAGATAAAGAAAATCCAGATTGCCAGTTTTTCTCATCCAATCTTATCAAGCAAATCAAAAATAATACTTTTTGGCGTGCTTGGAGTGAAAATCATTTAGATAAAGCGGCACTAACAGGAATTCCCACCTATTTATGTGGTGGTGGAATGCGTATGCCCTACTATAAAAAGCTTGAAGCATCGCTACGTAACCAGCCTAATTGCTCTTGGATGAAAATGAGTGTTCGTAGAATGATGACACCTAAAAATTTGATTGCGCTGGGTTTGCCGCCAAGTGATTATGATCGGCTTTCTGTAGCGTACGGACTTAGCCTTTTGAATGTTGGTAAAATCGATAAATCTACCCCTGAACAAAAAATACAAATTTCAGATATTGCTAACTGGCAGAATAATTACGTTGACAAAGATCAGTGTTAATATTCAGTTTTGGTGGTTGATAAATACATGAAACCTTAAATCGCTTATTGACGAGTTGATGGAATTTGCACAGTATTCAGGGCAGACCTAAGCGTCTGCCCCGTTGTGTTTAATGATATAAATGCACGAAAATTTTACAGTACAGTGTTACTGTAGTACGGCACTAAAAACACCATAAATAAAATTCA
Source organism: Moraxellaceae bacterium UBA2032 (assembly GCA_002333125.1). Classification (GTDB taxonomy): domain Bacteria; phylum Pseudomonadota; class Gammaproteobacteria; order Pseudomonadales; family Moraxellaceae; genus Agitococcus. The sequence continues at coordinate 5,721 of DDBM01000044.1, forward strand.
AAAATAATAGACAGCACAAGGAGTTAACAATGTTATCAGTCACTGAAACATGGTCTCAACAAACACGAAGCAGTTGTTTGGATGTCTGTGCTGTTCATGATAATCCCATTTTTATTAATTTTGC
>DDBM01000154.1 GCA_002333125.1 Moraxellaceae bacterium UBA2032
ATGACACTCACCGATTTACGCTATTTAGTCAAACTTGCCGAACTACGCCATTTTGCCAAAGCGGCGGCAGCGTGTTATGTGTCGCAGCCTACCTTAAGTATTGCCATCAAAAAACTCGAAGACGAGTTAAATATTAGCTTGTTTGAACGGCATCGCCACGAGGTATTAATCACCCCTGCGGGTGAACGGGTTATTGCTCAAGCCAAAGTCGTGCTTGACGAAGCCGAACACCTTAAACAATTGGCCGCAGCGCAACAAGACGAATTTGCTCAACCCTTGCGCTTGGGGGCGATTTTTACCGTTGCGCCGTACGTGTTTCCGAGTTTGATTCCTGCCTTACATCAAAGCGCACCTAATTTATTATTATATTTGGAAGAAAACTATACCCATGTGTTAAGCGAAAAGTTAGCTAATGGCGATTTGGACGTAATTTTAGTCGCTGCCCCGTTTGAACTCCCCGAAAGCCAAAGCCAAGCGTTATTTAGTGAAGAATTTTATTTACTCACCCCCAAAAACCATGAGTTTGCACAAAAAAAACGTGTATTGGCGAGTGATGTTGCCCACGCCCCGATGTTAATGTTAGGCGAAGGTCATTGTTTTAGAGACCAAAGTTTAGCCGCTTGCCCCATGAGCAATCCTAAATTAGACAACGGCAACTCTTTAGAAACGCTACGCTTTATGGTGGCTAATGGCTTAGGGCTAACCTTGATTCCTGCGATTAGCGTGCCGTATTTAGTTAATGACAGCTTGGCGGCTCATGCTATTTATCCTGCACCTAAGCGTCAAATTATGGCGGTTTGGCGGCGACGCTTTCCCCGTCCGCAGGCAATGTATGCTTTAATACAAGGGCTTAAGCAATTACAGCTTAATTCGCAATCGCAACCCTCACTCTAACTCTCTCCCTCAGGGAGAGAGAACTCCCTCTCCTGTGGGAGAGGGCTGGGGTGAGGGCAAACTTTAACGGGAACAACCGTCTATGAGCCAACATCTTGCACACACATCCATTCAGCAACTTAAAGGCGTAGGCGTTAGCCTTGCCGACAAACTGGCGCGTTTGGGTTTAACCAATTTACAAGAGCTGTTGTTTCATTTGCCGCGTGATTATGAAGACCGTAGCCACATTACCTTAATCGGTGATGCTCGAACGGGTGCGAGTGTATTGCTTGAGGGTGAAGTGTTAAGTTGTGAGGTAAGCCAAGGCAAGCGACAGTCTTTAGCGGTGCGTTTGGGTGATGAAACAGGCCACATCATGCTGCGTTTTTATCATTTTTATCCACAGCAAAAAGACCATTTTAAACGCGGCACGTATTTACGTGTATTTGGCGAAATTCGTTTAGGCGCAAGCGGCAAAGAAATCTATCACCCCGAATACAAAGCAGTACGTGCTAACGAACCACTACCCGATGCCAAACTTACCGCCATTTATCCTACAACTGACGGCGTAACACAGCCTCGTTTACGACAGCTCATTAACGATGCGCTAGTATTTGCCACGCCACAATCGCTACCCGAATTATTGCCCAGCTTTGTTAATAGTCGTTATGACTTACTGCAAGCCTTGCACATGGTGCATAACCCACCTAACAATGCTAACCGTGAGTTATTGTTAATGCGGATGCACCCAGCCCAACAGCGTTTGGCCTTTGAAGAACTCACCGCCCATCAAGTGAGTTTGGCGCAGCGTCGTCAGCACGTGCAAATTTTAAATGCACCTGTATTAGATAAACAATGCCCATTAGCAGAGCGTTTATTAGCTCAATTACCCTTTGCCTTAACCAATGCTCAACAACGGGTATGGCGCGAAATTGCCGATGACTTAACGCTTAACAAACCGATGTTACGTTTAGTGCAAGGTGATGTAGGCGCAGGTAAAACCGTGGTTGCTGCATTGGCGGCGTGTCATGCGGTGGCGGGTCAATGGCAAGTGGGACTCATGGCACCCACCGAAATTTTGGCCGAGCAACACTATATTAACTTTAGTACATGGTTTAATACTTTGGGCTTTAAGGTGGCGTGGTTAAGTGGCAAACAAGGCACTAAAGAGCGTAATGCGTCTTTGGCAATGATTGCCAATGGAGAGGCGCAAGTGATTGTGGGGACTCATGCCCTGTTTCAAGATAGCGTACAGTTTGCACGTTTGGGCTTGGTGATTATTGATGAGCAACATCGTTTTGGGGTTGACCAGCGTTTAGCTTTGCGTCAAAAAGGCGAGCAATGGGGTATGTGTCCGCATCAACTCATTATGACCGCCACTCCCATTCCACGCACTTTAGCGATGAGTGCTTATGGCGATTTGGATACGTCGGTGATTGATGAATTACCGCCTAATCGCACGCCTGTCACCACCGTTGCTCTACCCAATACACGCCGCGCCGATGTGATTGAACGTGTACGCGCTAATTGCCAAACAGGAAAACAAGCTTATTGGGTGTGTACTTTAATTGAAGAATCAGAACAGTTAGAAGCACAAGCGGCACAAGCTATTTATGAATCTTTAGCGCAAGAATTACCCGAATTACGTTTGGGCTTGGTACACGGCAAACTTAAAGCCAGCGAAAAACAAGCAATCATGGCCGAGTTTAAACGGGGCAATTTAGATTTATTAGTAGCTACCACGGTAATTGAGGTCGGAGTTGATGTACCAAATTCGTCTTTGATGATTATTGAAAATGCCGAGCGATTGGGCTTGGCACAATTACATCAATTACGCGGTCGTGTAGGGCGAGGGAGTACGGTGAGTTATTGTGTGTTGCTGTATCAGTCNNTTTGTGATTGCCGAAAAAGACCTTGAGCTACGCGGGCCGGGCGAAGTGTTAGGCACACGACAAACAGGCATGGTGGAGTTTAAAGTGGCCGATTTAAGCCGTGACCACAAAATGCTTAAAACTGCTCAACAAGTGGCCAAAACCATGCAAAAAGATAATCCGCAACAAGCACAAGCCTTAGTGCAACGCTGGCTGCCCAATGCGCCTAAGTATGTGGCGGTGTGATTGTGAGAAATTGGGCTTTGCGTTAAGCTGTGGGCTTGCGATATTTATTGATTATTAAGGTTTGTTAATGATGGGCAATATTTTTATTACCGAAATTAAAATAAACAAATTACGTCATTTAGAAAATATAACTATTCCTTTATCAACAACTGAGCGCAAGCATTTAATTTTGACAGGTAGAAATGGTTGTGGGAAGACGACTTTATTGTTAGCAGTAAGAAATTTTCTATATATATGCTTTATTAAAGGAGAGTTTCATAATCTCCAAAGATATCAACACACTCTCAATGCAATTAACTTATCTCACTCTAAAACGAAAGATACTGGCTTTATAATAGACGAACATAATAGCTTTATAATAGACCATATCCATAGTTTTACCTCAGAAGTTGAGATTATTACATCAAACCCTGAACAACTAACCAAGGAAGCTAGAGGACTAGGCCTCTTCCCTATCGTCTATTTTCCTAGCTCAAGAATAAAGTCCATAGATACACCTAAAGGAATTACCAAAGTAGAGCTAATAGGCGTTCACGCTCCCGAACACAATCTTAATAAAATCTTTCTACAATACATTGTTAACCTTAAAGCCGAACGCTCTTTTGCGCGTGATGATGGTAATCATGCAACCGTTGCTAAAATAGATGCTTGGTTTGCTAAGTTTGAAAATCGTTTAAAAAAGCTCTTTCACGATGATGAATTAAGCCTTGTTTTTGATAGCAAAAACTTTACATTTAACTTTAAAACTAAAAATCGTGAGCCGTTTGGGTTTAATGAGCTATCTGATGGTTATTCGGCGGTGCTTAACATTGTCACCGAGCTTATTTTACGTATGGAAAAACACCAAGCCAGCAACTACGACTTACAAGGTATTGTATTAATTGATGAAATAGAAACCCATTTACACGTTGAATTACAAAAAGAAATTTTACCATTTTTGATAGACTTCTTTCCTAACATTCAATTTATTGTCACTTCACATTCACCCTTTGTTTTGTCTTCTGCACAAAACGTCGTAATTTATGACCTAGAAAAACACATTTTAACCGAGGACTTAACCGCCTACTCTTATGACACCTTAGTCGAAAGTTATTTTGATAACGACAACTACTCGCAAATCGTTAAAAACAACGTACAACGCTACGAACAGCTTTATCTAAAAGACCACCTAACAACTGAAGAAGCCGTAGAGTTAACCGAATTACAGCAATACTTTGAGCCATTACCCAAATTTGCAGGCGAAGAACTGCAAGTTTTACTACAACAAATACATTTTAAAAAACGTGCTAAAACGATTAAGGGTTAAATTAAATGTTGTATTTGCCTAAATCTCAACCTGCACCCGATTGTTTAGCACACGAAAAGACCAAAGCAGATGGTGATTATAAGTGTGGCGATGTATTAAATAGGCTGGCCAGTGACTTTAAAAATAAATGTTATTTGTGTGAAGATAAAACTGCTACTAGCATCAATGTAGAACACTTTATTGCTCATAAAGGCGATAAAAATTTAAAATTTGATTGGGCTAATTTATTTTATGCTTGTGGCCACTGTAACAATATTAAACTCGCCAAATATAACAGTTTATTAAACTGCACGACTGATGCAGATATTGAAGCAAAAATCCGCTATGACATTAAATCGTTTCCTAAAGAGCTTCCACAAATTTTTGCTATAGACAACGCTGCTAACACTTACCAAACAGTCAGCTTATTACTGGCCATTTTTAATGGCACTACCCCACTTAAAAAGCTAGAAAGTGCTAACTTACGCGATAAATTGATTAAGGAAGTACACAACTTTCAAAGCATCTTAATACAATACTTTGATTATACAGATGCAGAGCTCACCGAAGAAGCAAACGCATTACTCCCTCAAATCAAATTACATATTGGTAAAACTGCCAATTTTGCCTCGTTTAAACGTTGGATTATTCGTAACAATGACGCATTACTGGCAGAGTTTGGCCAATATCTTGATTAAAATTACTTCTTCGCTTTTAACAAATCAGCCAAACCTGCAAAGGCTTTACCTGTAGCAATGGGTACTGGTTTTTCGCGGGCAAAAGCAGACTGAGTTAGCTGCTTTGAATGCTCCTCATCGTGGCAATACACGCATAACAACTCCCAATTAGTGCCATCTTCTGGGTTATTGTCGTGGTTGTGGTCACGATGATGCACCGTCAACAAATGCAAATTAGGATAAGCAAACTCACGTGAGCAACGACCACACACATGAGGATACATTTTTAACGACTTTTCGCGGTAGCCCTGCTCTCGCGCTGCTTGATTACGCCGCGCCTCTGCCACTGTTTTATCATGTAAAGACATTTTTTTAACCTATAATTTAATCACACCTTCACCCTTCGCTCCTCACTCTTACTGAAGAGGAGGTCTGGGATGATGGGGTATTAACTACTAACTTGCTCTTTGGCTTGGCGTTGCGCTTTAACCCATTTAACCGCTTGACGCACAGGCTTTGGCACTTCGGGCTGCATAAATTTAGCGGCATTGTTAAACCACATTAACAAACCAAAATCGCCTTCCATTTTAATATCGCCTGCTTGCATTCCTTTCATAAAAGCCATTGGCGACGCTTTGCTTAAAGTTTTAACCGCATAGTCGGCATCTTTAAAACTTAGCACAAAACTGGGTTGCTCATGTGCTTGAGCATGAGAACGAACCCGACGATTTTTAATCGAAAAATAACGCACCGATGCGCCATCAAAGGTTTGTAACTGAATCACAAATTGGCGGTTATGCAACATCGCCATAAAACCTGCATGATGATGCGCCAAATACTGCATCCGTCCCGCCATAAACAACAGCAATAATTCAAACTTATTCATCGCGCACCCCATATTATTATCTCGTCAAAGTATGTGTTGTATCTTTAAAAGTGCTTGAATGTAACAGTTATTTTAGGCTGAGGCAAAATTTACAACAAAGACTGCTTGTGCTTATGGTGTAGCCATTTTTGATAGCCCGAAACCACGCCAAATAATACAAAATAAAGCCATAACATCGCCAAAAAAGCACTCAGGCCATGCCATCCTGTTGGCAATATACTGATTAAAAATTCCATTAATGACCATAAAACCAAGGCAAATCCTACACCCGATAATGCGGCGTAAATCCATACCCTATAACGCGTCATTAACAACAATAAAGTGGTGGCTATTAGTGATAAAGCTAGCATTTTTTATTTCTCCCACGTTTAGATTAAATATCTAAGCAGGATTATCTAGTTTAAAAAAATAAAAAGCAGCCTTGTAAAAACACTTAACGACAATGTGTGACGTGACAGTTTAAGCGACAAACAATGTCGCCAAAAGCCGATTTTTGACTTGTTTTTGAGCTAATTCGTGCTATTTTGGGGTTAATAAAATGTTTTACCATTATCGCAGCCCTCACCCCAACCCTATTCCAAAGGGCGATGGAGCTTTTTAAATACCAGAGACAACAGCCATGATGAGCAAGGAAAAAGCCAGTAGCCTACACAGACAATGGCTCACGCTACAACATTTACCTCAAGGCAAATGGTTAGGCACAGCAGACATTCAACAGATGTTAGGGCGTGAAGGTGTGCAAGTTAGCTTGCGTACTATTCAGCGTGATTTAAACCAACTGGCCGAACGTTTTCCACTCGAAAGTAATGGCGCAAGCCCACAAGGTTGGCGTTGGCGTGCTGATGCCCAAATTTCGAGTTTGCCGCATATTAGCACCAGTCAAGCAGTCACATTTTTAATGGTAGAAGAACATTTACGCCACTTATTACCGCCCAGTTTGTTAGATGAATTACGGCCTTGGTTTGATATGGCGCAACGCGCTGTCAATCATGCCGATAATCAAGGGCGACATTGGTTAGATTGTGTGCGAATTATTCCACCCACGCAGCCTCTTATTCCGCCTACGGTTAATCGTGAGGCGCAACAAGTGATTTACGAAGGCTTGTTAGCCAATAAACAAATTAAAGTCAGTTATCAACGCCGTTACGACAAAGTGGCTGCCGAATACATTCTTAATCCTTTGGGCATTGTGCAGCGTGGCCATATTATTTATTTAATTTGTACCCGTCACGATGAACCCAAAATTCGTTTATTTGCCTTACAGCGTTTTAACAGTGCCGAATTATTAAAGTCTGAGGCAATAATACCCACCGATTTTAATTTAGATAATTATTTAGAAACTGGTGCGCTTGGCTTTGGTCAAGGCGAGACCATTAGATTAAAAGCGTTATTTACTAAAGCCGTAGGTGAGCATTTGTACGAAAGTAAATTAAGCAACGACCAAGTGATTAGTGAAGTTGACGATGGTCGTTTGTGTGTAGAAGCGACGGTTAAACATACGCAGCAGCTTATTTGGTGGTTACGCGGTTTTGGTGATGCGGTCGAGGTGTTAGAGCCTACTTTTAGTTAGCAGTTAGCAGTTAGCAGTTAGCAGTTAGCAGTAGAATAAAGTTTTTGAGAAGGATGTATAGGTGCTGTTGATGTTTAAGCATATTACTCCATTCTTCCCTCACTCTAGCTCTCTCCCAAAGGTACAGAAAACTCCCTCTCCCTTTGGGAGAGGGTTGGGGTGAGGGCTAAATTGCTTCTACACCCTTAGAACATTTATTGAATCGGTGTTAGTGTGCTAACTTGTTGCCGATGCGCTAAATATTCGGGTCTGGGTTTAAGGCCATGTAACGGGCTGCCAAGTTTGTTCTCGACACTGTTATACACCATAAACACATTGGCACGCGCAAAAGGGCTAATATTACCTGCCGAACCATGTAACAAGTTACTATCAAAAAAGATAACCGAACCTGCTGCACCTTTTATAGACTCTAAACCGCCTGCTTTTTGGGTAAGCATAGACAAAGACTCTGGCGAAGGTGTACCAATTTGTTGGGTTTTAAGCGAAGACTTAAAGTTTTCGTCAGGCGTTTCGCCCACACAACCGACATAAGTTTTGTGTGATTCTGGAATGACCAATAAAGGGCCATTAAACTCGTTATTATCGGTTAATAATACCGAGCAAGAGACGGCTCTCATGGCTGGCATACCATCTTCAACATGCCATGTCTCAAAGTCAGAATGCCAATAAAACTCTTTACCATCAAAACCCGATTTATAATTAAGGCGAGTTTGGTGCAAATAAACTTCTGAATCTAACACATGACGTGCAAAACCTAACAAAGCAGGATGACGTGATAACTCATCAAATACTTGGCTCATCGATGGCAAATTAAACAGTGTGCGCACGGTATTACTATCAGGTTCATTAATCACAATCTCGTCACGACTGCCCTTATATTGTTCTCTTAAATCGTGCATTTCTTGTTGTAAGATGCGCAATAACTTACCCGAAATTAAATTAGGCAGCACCACAAAACCGTTTTTTTGATAGTGATTAACGGCATCTTTAGAAATAGAGCTAGATGGTGCTTTATTGCTCCATACAACAGGCTCACGGCGACGTGCTAAGACGGTTTCGCGGATATTACGTGAAGGGTAATACTCATTTGCTAAAGAAATCATTAAGCCACTTGCTCCTCAATTATTGTGTCACTTGCTGGTGCGTACGCCCCATCAGCATCATGTTGCTCNNTACCAAATAGGTGTTTGTGTATTGGGGTGAATCCATGTTTCATGTAACGAAAAGCCCATGCCATCATCACGAGTCAGCAATCTAAAGCTACTCCAGTTTTGAGCATGAACCGCACGAGACGATTGTTCTATTTCATTAAAATGACGCACAATCATGCCGCTGCTCCTTTTTCTTTAAGCGTTGCTTTACGGCCACAAACACTCAACAAGGCAATATTTAAAATCCGTAAGCCACGTTCCAAATCCATCGTCGAAATAGTCAGTGCAGGCAACAACTTAACAACCTCGCCTTTGGGGCCGCAGGTTTCAATAATTAAGCCTTCTTTAAAACACTGCTCACTAATCGCATCGGCAATATCGCCATTAGCCATGACCAAACCCGCCACCATGCCACGGCCTCTTACCTCAATAATGGCAGGATGAGTTTCTTTAAATTGTTGTAAGCGTTGTTGTAATTTTTGACCTTTGTCACGTACTTCTTGTGCAAAGGTGTCGTCTGCCCAAAATTCATTTAAAGCAGTGGTTGCGGTTACAAAAGCGGCATTATTGCCTCTAAACGTGCCGTTATGTGCGCTAGGCTGCCAAATATCTAATTCTGGCTTCATTAACACAATCGCCATAGGCAAACCATAACCCGATAACGATTTAGACAGCGTGACAATATCAGGCTTAATTCCTGCTTCTTCAAAACTAAAGAAACGACCTGTACGACCACAACCCATTTGAATGTCGTCAACAATCAATAACATATCGTGCTTTTTGCACAGTTTAGCCAGCGCGACTAACCACTCTTTAGAGGCGACGTTAATACCGCCTTCACCTTGAATCGTTTCGACCAACACTGCCGCAGGATGGTCAATACCACTGCTTGCATCCGATAATTGCTTATCAATTAAGGCTAAAGTATTAATTTCATCACCGTAATAACCATCAAAGGGCATAAAACGGGTGTTAGGTAAAATCGTGCCTGTGGCTTCTCTAAACTTACGTGAGCCTGTTGCGGCTACCGAGCCAGAGGTTACACCATGAAAGGCATTGGTAAAACATAAAATAGTCGAGCGATTTTTGACTTGTCGTGCCAACTTAAGAGCCGCTTCAACGGCATTAGTGCCTGTTGGTCCTGTAAACTGGATTTTGTAATTTAACTGACGCGGTTTTAAAATATGACGTTCAAAACTTTCTAAAAAATCCCGTTTGGCTTTTGTTCCCATATCTAGGCCATGCACAATGCCATCATCAAGTAAATAATCGACTAAATTTTGCTTCATGATTGGGTGGTTATGGCCATAATTTAATGTGCCTGCCCCACTAAAAAAGTCTAAAAATCGGTCGCCTTTTTCGTCAGTCATCCAACTGCCACTGGCTTGAGTAAATATGGTCGGAAAACTACGAATATAAGAACGAACTTCGGACTCTAAACGGCTAAACGTATCTGATGACAACATAAAGATAAATCTCCTGTAGGGATAAAAGTTAAATTTTTAAAGATGTGATAATTAAAAAGAACCGATACGAAATAATTGCTCGGCTTCGTGTGTGCCTTTTCCAAAAATTTCGGGTAAAAACAAATCGCTAACCACACACTCGGTATTAAGCTGTTTAGCCAAATGTTTAAAAAGATGGGCTGACGACTGATTGCTAGGGCTCACGGTGGTTTCGAGCCACTGCACGTTGGCGCAAACAGGACGTTGTAATAAGTGTTGAATCATTTGTGGTGCTAAACGCTGGCCACGATAGGCTACGGCTACGGCAACTTGCCACACAAATAAGGTATTAGGCTGATTAGGTAAAATATAGGCCGAGACATACGCAGCAACGGTATTGTCGCTGTCTTTGGCCACTACACAGGTATCGGCAAAATGTAAGCCTTGCAATAAATAGGCATAACATGAATTTAGATCTAAAGGCGGAGAGTTTTTAATTAACTCGTAAATCGCTGCCCCATCATCGGGACTCGGTGGGCGTAATAATAAGCGATTATCGTTACCTGCCATGGCAAAATAGGTATTTTGACTCATATTCATTAGGGATGGTGTTCCTCGTTGTCTATATCACTCGCTTCGGCAATCGGTTGTAAGTCTAAAATAGCCGAAGCATCAATATCGCCTGCCCCCATCAAACTCACCAAACGCTCAACAGCCAAGGTTAATGTAGCTTGCTCTAACTCTGGCATTTTTTGAAAACCATCAATCAGGCGACTTTGCAAAGGAAACGGTGAGCGTTTTGCCATTGCTTCGCCATCAACCGTGATACTCACAAACACCTGCCGACGGTCATGGGTACTGCGTGTTCGACTCACTAAACCTTTCACTTCTAAACGGTCAACCACCCCAACGGTGGTACTGGCACTTAAATCAATTAACTGGCTTAACCGTTTCATGGTTAACGCGCCCTCTTTAAGTAGCGTCAATAAACACACTAATTGTGGCGCGGTAATATCTTGAGCTTGTTGTAACATTTTAGAGTGCATATCAACCGCACGAATAATGCGACGTATGGCTCTTAACATGCGAATTTCATAGGCAGGAGCAGGAGAATGTTCCATAGGTTTTTAGGCAGCATATTGGTTTGAGTACGAATGATTACTAGTGTTACAATTTTTGCAGAAATTGTCAACCTGAGGAATGTATTAATGACCTTTAGCCAAGCACTGGTGTTCTTTTTTGCGCTGCTTAACCCCTTTTTATTAAGTCTGTATTTAATGGAAATAATTACACGCTTTGAGTTCAAAGTTTTTATAGGTATTTTGACGCGGGGCGTAATTATTGCAGGCATGATTTTTTCGATGTTTGCGCTTACAGGTGATGCAATTTTTTCTAAAATGCTTCATGTGGACTTTAGTTCGTTTCAGATTTTTGGGGGTATTTTATTTTTGATTGTAGGAATACGCTTCTTTTTTGAAGGCCCTGAGGCCATTGGCGTATTACGCGGCGAGCCTGAGCATTTGGCAGGCAGTATTGCCATGCCCTTTTTGGTAGGCCCTGCGACGGTTAGTGCGGCGGTAATGATGGGGTCTCAACTATCACCCACTTTAGCGTTATCGGCTATTTGGATTACCATGTTATCGGTGATTGTTGGTTTAGCCTTACTTAAATTTAGCCATGACCATTTGCGTGANNCAATGGCCTAACGGCGTTTAAACTCACCAAAAAGCCTTTAAATAAACATACCATCATAGGTCGAATTTAAATCCGACCTCTGGTAGTACCTCATTAGCCGCAAAAACGTAACAAATTATTTCAAAAAGACTTTTTACGACACTTAGTCTTTGTTTTATATACAAATTTATATACAGCTTTATATACAACTATGCTTTATTTGCTGTATCAATCTGTTAGCTATTTTTAACTCTTCTTATAGTGTCACCTTTAATCAATTTAATGTCGTTAATCTTCAAAAAACTTAATAATTCACGTCAAAAAATTAACATTACACGCCACTCATCTGTTTTTTAGTGCTTTTTATCTGTATTTTGTTTTGCTAAGATGCGCTCATCCAATCAGCACTCATGTTGAATTGGTAAATTAAAATAAGGCTTAAACAGCCCTAAAACTACAACAATATAAATTTACACACACTCAATAAAACAGCAAACAGAAGGCTTAAAAATAGATGGCCGTCTGACGGCTTAGTGTTGCGTAAATTTGACTTCAAGAGACATTTTTATGAAGCATTCATTTGGACGCAGCATTGCTAAGGCATTATTAGTTGGCNNAGTGCATTAAAAACTAAAGGCGTGATGTTTGAGGCGTATCGTACTTCGTTGGCTAGTAGCTCGGGTTTTATTGGTGATGCCAACACCGACCTAATGAAAATGACGGCGTTTACCGAGTTAAAAACCTCTTATTTTAATCAAACCCAACAAACCCAAAAGCATAATGCCGCCGTTTGGCATTATTTGTGGTCGTTTGGTTCTAATGTACCTGTATTAACCAACACTACAACCGAAGCTGCTTCGGCCAAAACATCTGATGCACGTATTAACACCTTAATGGGCAGCACCAAAAAGTTGGTTCAAGACCGCGGCAATACCACCAAAGAGCCTTGGGATGATACTTTCTTAGAAGCTGCTCGTTAATGAGTTGCCCCCTCTCCCACTAGGAGAGGGTTGGGGTGAGGGATGTTTATTCAATGACCTTAACCCCACCTAACCTCCCCTTGAAAACGGGGAGGAATTTATTTTTGTACCATACTCAACGCCACCGCCTCAGCGACTTTAATACCATCAACGCCTGCCGACAAAATACCCCCTGCATACCCTGCTCCCTCCCCTGCGGGAAACAAGCCTTTTACATTTAAACTTTGATATTGCTCGTTACGAGTAATGCGTAAGGGCGATGAAGTACGGGTTTCTACACCTGTTAATACTGCATCATTCATGGCAAAACCTTTGATTTTTTTATCAAACATCGGCAATGCTTCGCGTATCGCCTCAATCACATAATCAGGCAAGGCACTGCTTAAATCACACCAATTAACCGCAGGTTTATATGATGGCTCAACCAAACCGCCTTGGGTAGAGGCTCTTTTGGCCAAAAAATCACCCACTAATTGCGCTGGCGCAGCATACGTACCACCACCTAACTCAAAAGCACGCGACTCCCAAAAACGCTGAAAGGCAATACCACCAAGCGCATGGCTTTGTGGATAATCATTGGGGTTAATATCCACCACAATACCTGCATTTGCATTACGTTCATTGCGTGAATACTGACTCATGCCGTTAGTTACTACTCGATTAGGCTCAGAGGTTGCCGCCACCACCGTACCACCAGGACACATACAAAAGCTATAAACGGCACGACCATTCTTGGCATGATGCACCAATTTATAATCGGCTGCCCCCAACACGGGATGCCCTGCAAACTGTCCAAAACGACAGCGGTCTATCATGCCTTGTGGGTGTTCAATTCTAAAGCCGACAGAAAACGGCTTGGCTTCCATATACACGCCGCGTTCATGTAACATCGCAAAGCTATCACGCGCACTATGCCCTAAAGCCATCACCACATGCCGACTATACAACACCTCACCATTGGCCAATTGAACGCCTTGTACTTGGCCATTTTCAATCAAGACATCAGTGACTTTTTGTTCAAAGCGAATTTCACCGCCCAAAGACTCAATCGTTTGGCGAATATTTTCGACCATGGTGACTAGTTTAAACGTGCCTATATGGGGTTTATTAATAAACAAAATTTCTTCGGGTGCGCCTGCTTTTACAAACTCATCTAACACTTTGCGGCCTAAATGGCGTGGGTCTTTAATTTGGCTATATAACTTACCATCCGAAAACGTGCCTGCACCACCCTCACCAAACTGCACATTTGATTCAGGATTTAACACGTTTTTACGCCACAAACCCCATG
>DDBM01000226.1:0-627 GCA_002333125.1 Moraxellaceae bacterium UBA2032
TCGCTTCGGCTAAAGTTTTTAACACTTCACGAATCGAAACTTCGACAAAGCGAGTAGTGTCATAGGCGATGGAATAACTTAAACCTTGAGGAAAACGCCCTGACAATTGAGTCAAGGTTTGTTTGACGTTATCGCCAACCTCTAAAGCATTAGCACTGGGTTGTAAGAAAATACCGACCAAGGTGGCAGGTTTGCCATTAATGCGACCAATAAAGTCGTAATCTTTAGCACCTAACTCCACACGCGCCACATCTTTTAGGCGTAAAGAAGAGCCGTCACTATTAGAGCGTAATAAGATATTTTCAAACTCACTCGCCTCGGACAAACGCCCTTTGGTAGTGATGGTATAAACTAACTCTTGACCTTGAGCTGTGGGCTGCTGACCAATTTTACCTACGGCAAATTGACCATTTTGCTCATTAATAGCCGCAACAATTTCTTGAGTGGTGAGTTTAAGTTGCGCTAAACGGTCGGGTTTAAGCCAGACACGCATCGCATAATCTTTAGCACCAAAAATTTGCACATTGGTTGTGCCTTTAACACGTTTTAACGCATCCAAGACATTAAGCGTTACGTAGTTACTGGTGTACATATCATCATAGCGACCATCGGGCGCATAAAACGCAA
>DDBM01000226.1:695-10726 GCA_002333125.1 Moraxellaceae bacterium UBA2032
ATTACGCATTGCCGCCAAACCTGCCAACGTGATGAAGATAGACAACACCATGGCAAAAACAGGTTTATTAATAAAGAAACGAGCTAACACGGCAGTCTCCTTATTGGGCAGCAGTTGGGGCAGATGGTGTTTTTGCAGCTAAGGTCGCGGCATCTACAGGATTAACCACCGAGTTGGGCATTGCTTTAAACAAGCCATCAACCAAAACGCGCTCACCTTCTTGTAAACCGCTATCAATAACCCATGATTCGGTATTATTGATTGTTGCCCACTCACCCACGTTAACGGGACGAGGTTCAATTTTATTTTCTTTGTTAACCACCATCACCATTTTGCCCATTGGCCCTTCGATGACAGCCCGTTGCGGCACAGTTAAGGCATTAAGACGCTCGCCACCCTCTAACACCACATGCACAAACTGACCTGCGCGTAATTGATATTGAGGATTTGCTAATTCGGCGCGCGCTTGGGTTGTGCCTGTGTTGGCGTTAACGGCCACATCAGTAAAAGACACCACGCCTGTAGTGCCATAAAAAGAACCATCGGCTTGTTTGATTTTGGCAATATATTGATTATTGCTAGGTGCTTTAAATAAACCATTAGCTGTTAGGGTGCGAATTTTTTGTTGCTCTACATCGGGTAAGCCAAAATAGACATGAATTGGATTAAGCTGACTTATGGTAGTTAATAAAACATCTGAGCCTGTAATATATGTGCCTTCATTTTTTTGAGTAAGACCAACTACACCCGATATTGGTGCATTAATTTGGGTATAAGACACATTTAGGCGTGCTTGTTTAATTTGTGCCTGTACGCCTTTAAGGTCTGCTTGACTAATTTGCAGTGCCGACACGGTGTCATCATAATCTTTTTGAGAAACGACTTTTTGTTCCCATAGCGGTTTAATACGCGATAAATTACGCTCGGCCTGATTTAAACGTGCCTGCATACTGGCAAGCTGCGCCTCTAAATTATTGACTACCGCTTCGTAATTTGCCGAATCTAATACAAATAATGGCTGCCCTGCACTAATGGCTTGGCCTTCTTGATAACGTTTTTTTAATAAAATGCCCGACACTCGCGCTCTAATTTCTGCTTCTTTAGAGGCGGCCACTTGTGCGGTGTATTCAAAATGAACGGGCGTGTTTTGAGCTTTTACGGTAATGACCGCCACTTCGGGAGGTGGCATTGCTGGCATACCTTGTGGTGCTGCACCTTGTGGCGTTTTGTTACAAGCACTTAACGCTAAAGCAATAAAAAAAAAGGATGAATAACGCACCACCGATGATGGCTGTGAAAACACAGACATAACAAACTCCCAAAATACAGACAAATTAGCTTGTATCCTACAGGGAGTTTAAGCGTGACGATATAGTCAAAACAAGAAACATGGGGTCATTAAAAAATAAACGACAACTTAAGTCGCAACATCCCACTTAAACTTTTTTTGTACTTTAACGGCTTTTTTACCCGATGTTTGAGCGGTAATTTCGATGCTATCGGCCACAAAGTTTGGAGGTAACACTATTTCACCTGTGACACTTTTAAAATACTGCAAAGAGACTTCTTGAGGAGGGATAACCACACTTTTATTTTTGGCAACACCAATAACACGAAGTGATACTCTGACTGTGACTTGTTGTTGATTATTTTGATTTTGAATTAATAGAGCGCGATATTGATATTGACCTTGTGGGCTTTTATACACTTTAACGCTATCAATATTAAGCGAAGCATTTACGCCTTTTGCACCAAGCAAACGCTGATACACCATAATTTGCTCTTGCATATCGGCTACACTGGCTAACTGATTTTTATTGTCTTGCTGTAGTTTTTGCGTAATTTGCTGCGCAATATCGACACTCTGCTGCGCTTCTGCTACCTGTAACTCAAGCTGTGTAATACGTTGTTTTTGAGTAGTCACTTGCTGCTTTAATTGTTTAACTTCAAGTGCCGTTGCACCCACACTCTGCAAGCTATAATCATATCCCCAATAAAAAAAACCTACTGCATTTAACACTAACCCTAAAACCGCAACTAAACTCCAGCCTAACAAATGCTGCGTAATCGGTGCATTGATATAACTTTTGAAACGTTGTTTACGTCTGCTCTGCCACATAAATGCACCTTGTTAAAAACTACGGTAATAACGCGATATGATTTAAACCTGTGGTTTCGGGTAAGCCACACATAATATTCATATTTTGCACAGCCTGACCTGCCGCACCTTTAACCAAATTATCAATCACCGACAAAATAACTACGGTGTCTCCACCTTGAGGACGATGCACAGCCATACGACACATATTAGCTCCACGCACCGAACGGGTTTCAGGGTGACTGCCTGCGGGCAATACATCAACAAAGGCCTCGTTCTGATACGTTTTCTCGTATAATGCTTGAATATCAGACACATCGGCGGTCAAACGTGCATACAGGGTGGCATGAATACCACGAATCATTGGCAATAAGTGGGGTACAAAAGTTAATCCTACAGGCGCACCACTAATACTCGCTAAACCTTGCTTAATTTCGGGTAAGTGCCTATGCCCTGCCACACCATACGCTTTAAAGCTGTCACCTGCTTCACATAACAAAGTGGCTACTTCGGCTTTGCGCCCTGCACCCGACACGCCTGACTTAGCATCGGCAATTAAACTTTGACTATCAATCAAACCTGCTTTTAATAACGGTAAAAAACCTAATTGCACTGCTGTTGGATAACAACCTGGATTGGCCACTAAACGTGCCGTTTTGATGGCTTCGCGGTTGACTTCGGGTAAACCATACACGGCTTCGACCAATAAGTCCTCGCTGGTATGCGGCATACCGTACCATTGTTGCCACTGTGCAGGGTCTTTTAAACGAAAGTCGGCCGCTAAATCTATAATTTTTACGCCGTGTGCGAGTAGTTCGGGGACTTGTTTCATGGCCACACCATTGGGCGTAGCAAAAAAAACCACATCACACGAGCCTAAATTTTCGAGGGTTGGCTCACTAAAGGGCAAATCAACACGACCACGTAAATTAGGATACATTTGTGAAACAGGCATTCCAGCCTCGGTGCGTGATGTAACGGCTTTTAATTCAACTTCAGGGTGCTGCGCCAATAAACGTAATAATTCAACGCCTGTATAACCTGTACCACCCACAATACCGACTTTAATCACCATACTCTCCAAATGCCTTTAAAATAATAGGCCAATTATAACCATGACTTTTAGGGATGTTGATGATTTTTTAGTTTAAAGAAATGTAGTATGTTTAAAAATACTTCGACTCCGTTCAGTGTGCGGCTCTTTTTTATTGACCTAAGGTAATTTGCCCCTTACAGACATCACTAGCCACCCCATGATTTTGTGCCATTTTGGCTATTTCACCTTCTTTTCTTAGTTGCCCTATTTGCATATTAATGCTTGTTATTAACTGCTCTGCATTAGGATATCGTTTTGCTACAGCCAAACGATAACTTTTTCTAGTTACATCTTCTAAATCTACACAACCCATATCATTAAATTGATATAAACCCATTTTAATTCCGTACTGTAATACAGGGGCTTCGACCGCAAAAAAATCACATTGTTTATTTTTTAATTTATTTAAAACAGCTTGTATAGACGATTCACGGATAATATCTAATTTCTTTTCTAATACACCATAATTATAACTATCTACACCACATATTTTATAATTTTTTATATTTTTAGATTCGGGTATATTTAGTATACTGAATATTTGTTTGCTATACACCAAACTATAATAAAGCTGATAAATAGGTTGGGTAAAATAGAGGTATTGTTGGCGTTCTAGAGTAGCACTAATATCTAATATCATGTCACAGCCTGCACCTAGTGCCGCTGTTTTTGCGCGAGTATGTACCTCTGACCACGGTAGTCGTTGAATATCATAAGGCTGATTTAGTCGGGCTAGTACGGTACTAGCTAAAGTAAAGGTATAACCATTAAATACTGGCTCTTGGGCAGATTTATCCCAATAGGTATAAGGTGGCCACGGATTTTCATCGACACAAATACTTAACGCAGAGCCAGCTATGCTGTTAGTTGATAAAAACAAAGCGACAAGACCCACATAAGCCATTGCACGCATAATAAATACTCTAATTGATATTTAGAGTTTGCTGGCACGTAGTGGGGTTAATATCGTATTCTTCAGCCAAACTCGCCATTTCTTTAGCTGATTCTAGTAATGCTTTTTGCATACTAGCAACGACAGTTGCTGCACCCACAACATGTTTAGCGACCCCTATATGATAGGCTTTTTCGGTACCTGCTAAACGAACACACCCTACAGGGGGAACTTGATATTGATTAGCACGTTGTCCGTACCTCATACTAACACTTTCTGCCACAAACACTTCGCACTCTTTGGTCTTTATATTAAAGACGGCATCTTTAATACTATTTAATGCTTGTATGTTTAAAGCTTTAGAAACTGCGCCATAATCTACATTTTTTACGCCACAGACTTTAAATTTATTTGCTTCAGATAAGCTTTTAATACCTAAGCCTGTCATATAACTTTCCCAATTATAGACTAAGTCATAATGTAAACTATAAATAGGATTTGTTAGCATTAAATAGTTATCGTGGCTTACATTTTTATTCACATCTAAAATAATATCACAACCTGCATTTGGGCTCTTATTTTGTATTTTTGAGTCTATGTCTGTTTGAGTCAAACTTTTAATTGCATACGGCGTTTGCGTTTTTTCCATAATTATTTTAATAAGCTCTAACGAATAACCTCGTAGTTGACCAGCCCCTTTAATTTTTTCGGCATATACAAAAGGAGCATTAAAGTTTTTATCTAAACAAATTTGTAATGGCGCAGCTTGAACAGACACGCTAAGTATCACGCCTCCCCCTAAAATCGCCAAAGACAACACGCGCACTAACAACATACATCCTCCACTCTTGTTATAAATATAGCCCGATACAGTGAATTCTGCATCCGTGCGGATTAGTATTTAATTATTAAAATCACCTAAAAACTGAGTCTATCCTCTTTAAGCGCACCTGTCGATTAGCACAAAAAACAAACATCCTGCTTGACAAGTTATATTAAGCCATCTAAATTAGTGAACAACTGTACACCAAAAGAGATTAGTCATGTCTGACACACCCGAAAACTCAAGCCCTGTTAGCTCTAAATACAGCAAGAGTATTCAAGATGCGAGTGCAATTATTCATGTGGCTATGCGTAGCGCACAAGAGTTAACTCACTTGGTGGCAGAAATGCACAGTACCATTACATATTTACCTTCGCCGCTTAATAAAGAGCATCAAGCTAATGCACGTTACGCGCCATTTCCGTATCGTATTGTGGCAGGTAGTTTTGCTTTAATTGCCAAAATCAGCAAAATGTTTACTGCACATCAAACCGAATTTAATCAAACGCTTGCTATACGCACTCAGGCTGCGCTGAATGGCGTATGTGGCGACAAACTAGAAACATGGGATAGCCCATTGGCTACGCCTATTACCTTGCGTAGCGAAAACGGCGATGTTTTAGATATGGCGGCATGGGCGCAAGAACCCGCTAAAGGTCATATTATTTTTTTACATGGTTTGTGTCACAGCGATTTAGAGTGGCAACAATCGACCAATCATGTGCGCTTTTATAACGAGCTAGCTCAAATGGGCTATAAAGTGGCGTGGTTACGTTACAATACAGGCCGAGCTATTCATGCNNTTGTTAATTCGTAGTGCGAGCCATTGGGCTGAGGTGCAACAACAATCATGGCTTAATCGTGTCAGTCATGCCGCTTATTTAGGCTCGCCACACTTAGGCGCACCGTGGGAGCGTGTGGGTAATAAGTTTAATAACTTATTAAGCCATACGCCTTATACTCGCCCCTTAATGCGTTTGGGTAATATTAGAAGCCGTGGTATTAAAGATTTACGTTATGGGCGTTTAACTGCCGATAATATTGTGCCGCATTTGCCTGAGTCGGTGAATCACTTGCTATTAGCCAGTGCATGGGATGAAAAACATACCGAAAACTGGATTGGTGATGGTATTGTGCCTGTGTCTAGTGCTTTAGCCCAAGACGAACAAGGTGATGTATTAAGCGCACCCAAACTTAAACGGGTTTTATTAACCGAGATTAACCATTTACGTTTATTAGATGATGAACGTGTTTATCAAGAATTACGTGCTTGGTTAGGAACGGATAAATTGTTAATAAGTAGTTCCTCCACCTAATAAGGGGGAGGCTGGGAGGGGGTTAATAAACAAAACCCCACCCTAACCCTCCCCTAAGTTAAGGGAGGGGACGTTTAAAAGGACACCCAACACCATGAATACTGCCGATTTAGCCGCCTTTATAGAAGTGGCTCGTTTTGAGTCCTTTTCTTTGGCGGCCGAAAAGCTGCATTTAACGCAACCTGCGGTAAGTAAACGGGTTCAAAATTTAGAACAAACGCTAGCTGTAAACTTGTTTGACCGTGTGGGGCGTAGAGTACAACTGACCGAATCTGGACGCGCACTACTGCCTCGTTCTCGTCAATGGTTACTCGATTTTGAAGATATTAAAAACAGTGTGGCCACCTTAGAGGGCGAAGTGACAGGTGTACTCAATATTGGCACATCGCATCATATAGGCTTACATCGTTTACCTGCCACTTTGCGCGCATTTTCGCAAACTTACCCAAAAGTACGTTTAGATATTCAATTTATTGACTCCGAAGCGGCTTTTGATGCGGTATTAAATGGTGATTTAGAGTTAGGGATTGTGACCCTGCCACCCATTGCCGATAATCGTTTAATTGCCCAAAAAATTTGGGATGACCCATTGGCTTTTGTTGCAGGGAAAGATCATCCGCTAGCACAAAAAACACCGTTACATCTTGATGATTTAACGGCTCACCCTGCTATTTTGCCATCGTTAAATACTTTTACCCGACAAATTGCCGCCGAACTATTTAAACAAGCAGGTTTAGAACTTAATGTCAGTATGACCACCAACTATTTAGAGACCATTAGAATGATGGTGTCTATTGGTTTAGGTTGGAGTGTATTGCCTGCCAATATGACCAATGACGAAATGGTTATTTTGCCAATAACAGGCGTTAATATGCAGCGTCAGTTGGGTGTGGTGTACCACCCAAGACGTACTTTGTCACGCGCAGCCAGTGCTATGTTAGCTATTTTACATAAGCCCAATTGTTGATATGCTGATTGGCTAATACGCCTTTAACAGAATCAATAATATGAAAAAATTATTTGCGCTAAGTGTCATATTTTTAACTGCTTGCCAAAGTGTGCCAACACCCCTGCCGCCACCTCAAGCTAATGCGGCACAGTTAGTTCAAGTGAGCCAATTTCGTACACCTTTATTTTATTTAGAAGCCCCGTTGTATGACCCCGAAGTTAAAGAATGGATTCCGCAAAAGTTTTTAAATCAAGTACAACAAAGCATTGAAGCAACCGTTAATTATCCTTATACCAACACCCAATTACAGCAAGCTTTATCAACGCAACTCACAGGCGATGAGATGCAGCAAGTGATTGATTTTTATCAATCTAGTGTAGGCCAAGCCATTTTAAATGCCGAAAGCAGCTTTAAAGAACGCATCAATATCAACACGCCGTCTATTTCAAACCATCAAAAAATAGTGACGGCAACTCAATTACAAGCGGCATTGCATCGAATTTTTATGAGTAGTGCTGATGCCTTAATTACACGTTTAGATAGTTACGATTGTTTGGCGATTATGCAAATACCGGGTTCACATATTGGTTTAAATGTGGCCAAACGTAATAAAGCTAATTTTATGGAAGCGCAAATTGAACGTGCTTTAGCCCACTTATATGACAATGTGAGTGAAGCAGATGTAATAACGTATTTACAATTTGCTCAAAGCCCCGTAGGACAAAAATACTTTGCCGCTAGAGTCGTGGCCATGAATACTATTGGCGTTGATTTTGGCGAGCGTGTTGCCGAAGCGATTGCTCCCGCCTTGCCGAGTTGTGTGGGGAGTTTTAAAGTGAGTTCGTGATTAATTCTGCTCCACCTGATAAAACCCCACCCTAGCCCTCCCCTAAATTAAGGGAGGGAATACTTTCAAATTAAACAAAACAACCAAAACCTACGCATCTAATACAATATGTGCCGAATCGGGGTAAGAAGTACATAAATACACCGCTTGCCCTAATTGATTGCCACTAATTTTGCCTTCTTTTAATGTCAACTTGCATGAGCCACACATACCTTTTTGACAACCCGACTCTAAATTAACACCATATTGTTGTGCCACCGCTAACAAAGTTTTACCCTCGTCTTGTACACCTAACTGTATATGTTTATTAATATGTTTAAAGTAAATGCTAGGTTGAGTCACACTAAAATCTAGCGCACCTTGATAGTCATGGCTGGCCGCTTCAAATCGCTCACAATGTAACTTGGCTAAATTAAAATTAGCCGCCACCAATGCTGCAATAATATTATCCATAAAACCCGTTGGGCCGCATAAATACACGTCTCGCTCTAATAAATCGGGATATTGTGTTAATAAATTTTGAGCATTTAGAACAGGACTAGGTGTTTGCGTCGCTTGAGAAAAAGCCAACTGTACTGGCACGCCTTGATTTGGCCATTGGGCTAAATCTTGAGCGAAGATGACCTCTTTGGCTTGCGAAAACTGCGCATAAACTTGCATATCAACAGGTGTTTGTTGTTGCAATAAATCACTCACCATCGAATAACACGGGGTAATACCTGAGCCTGCACAAATAAACAACACTTTAGCTTGCTGCTTATAAACAAAATCACCTTGAGGCAAAGCCAACTTAAGGCTTTGACCAACGCTTAATTGACTATTAAGCCATGTAGATACCACACCATCATTCACTTTTTTGACGGTAATGCTAAACGTCCCATCATCCGCCATCGGTGATAAACTGTAATACCGCTGATGCGCTTGGCCATTAATCTCTGCGGTGATTTGAACATACTGCCCTGCTTGATAAGCGCGCCAATGTTGATTGGGTAATAAATGTATCGTTACTGCGTTATCGTTTTGTGGCGTAATTTGCGTCACTATGGCTTTGACATCGTATGTCCAAATAAAATCATTTAACCAACGATTCACATCGGTCATGGTGTTACTGGCAATATAATCAATCCAGTCACGGTCAAAGGTTTGTAATGCCCATATATTGGCATGGCGTAACAAGGTACTAAGCATAAAAAATCCTAAACATGGCCTCAAATGCTCACTGAGCGGAGTCGAAGTGCGGTGTTAATTAAGCAGCAATCATTATTTTTTTGTAGGAAAGGAATATTTCCAAAAAACAGCGACATAGTTTTTAATCGCTTTGCCCCAACTAGGATTACATTTGTAGCTTAAGTCGTATTTTTTGCATAAGGCTTTTACCTCAACGGCCATATCAGGGTAACGATGCGCGGGAATATCGGGAAACAAATGATGCTCAATTTGATAGTTAAGGTGTCCCCATAAAATACTTTGCCAACGATTACCCTTAAAATTAACCGACGAATTTAACTGCGATAAATACCAACGGCCTTTGTGGTCAATGGCATTTTCGTCCTGCAAAGGCTCTGTAAAATGTGTGGCTTGAATGGTTAAACCAATCCAATAATTATTAATGACATCAGCTAATAAATTGCCTGCTAATACTTTTAGGGCGGAATGGCCAGTTAATTTGGCTAAAGCAGGAAACACGACATACTCTTTAACCAACACCCTCGCAAATGAACGATATTGACGTTTAAGTAACTCTTGTTCAGTACTATCACCCACATCAACGATTGCATAACCCTGATTACCTGTATCAAAGTTTTCTTCACGAAATTTTTGGGTAAAGCCTAAGTTTTGCGAGTTAAAACGATACAACATGGTGGGATAAGCACCTAAAAAATAAATAGGTACTTGCCATAAATGGGATTTTTGCCAAGGAACTAAATCATTGGTACGCAATAAACCATGATTAAGGTCGGGGTCTTTTTCGTACACATTGGTATGTACATGGTGCATGGCGTTGTGTTC
>DDBM01000207.1:0-5370 GCA_002333125.1 Moraxellaceae bacterium UBA2032
ATAACGAAAACGCATCTTTCACTACCCCTTGTACAAACACTGAAGCTTCACGCGAAGACAAACGCTCTTTGGTTTGACCTGAAAACTGAGCCTCTTGCATTTTCATCGACAACACAAAAGCCACTTTTTCCCAGACATCTTCGGGCGCAAGCTTCAGGTTACGGGGGAGTAAGTTTCTAAACTCACAAAATTCGCGCATGGCATCGGTCAAGCCCTGACGCAAACCGTTGATATGTGTCCCGTGTTGCACGGTCGGAATCAAATTAACGTAGGACTCTTGAATCGCTTCACCGCCTTCAGGCAACCAAAAGACCGCAAACTCACACGCGGCGTGTTCACCTTTAAAGTCACCCACAAAAGGCTCGGCAGGTAATACGGCAAACTCTTTACAACTATCAATCAAATACGCGCGTAAGCCATCTTCATAAAACCATATTTCTTCTTCTTTGGCTTGTTTATCAACCCATTTGATTTGCAAATTTGGACACAATACAGCTTTGGCTTTAAGCAAATGTTTCAGGGCTTTGGTGTTAAATTTAGGTGTATCAAAATACTGAGGATCTGCCCAAAAACGCACACTGGTACCCGTGTGACGTTTAGGCACGCTACCAATTACCGCCAATTCACTCGATTTATTACCATTGGCAAAACTAATGGCATACTCTTGGCTATCACGCTTAACCTTAACTTGGACGAGGGTAGACAGTGCATTAACCACCGAAATACCCACACCATGCAAACCACCCGAAAACTGATAGTTTTTATTAGAAAACTTACCGCCTGCATGGAGTTTGGTCAAAATCAATTCTACGCCTGAGATTTTTTCTTCGGGGTGAATATCGACAGGCATACCACGTCCATCGTCGATAACTTCTAAGGAATTATCTTCGTGTAAAATTACCTGAATATAATTGGCATGACCTGCCATTGCCTCGTCAACCGAGTTATCAATCACTTCTTGAGCCAAATGATTAGGACGACTGGTATCGGTGTACATACCAGGACGGCGACGGACAGGGTCTAACCCCGATAAAACTTCAATAGCATCTGCGTTATAAGTAGTCATAAGTTTAATGTGTTAAAAAATCAATGATGGCTGAAATATGGTGTTCAAAGCTGTCAAAAGCATGATTACCGCCCTGCTCTACCAATAAGGGCGAGTGCGGATATTTTGCTAAAGCCAAGCGATAGTTTAAGGTTTCATCGGCTGTTTGTAATAGTACCCATAGTCGTTCAGGCGTATTGAGCGCGTCAACTTCTAACGCTAAGAGTTCGTTAACTTGATGTTGGGTGAGTATATAACCCTTTTCGGTTTGATACACACCTTGCTCATTTAATAAAGCACCTAATAAATCATAGGCTTTAACGGCAGGGTTAATTAATACTGCTTTATTGCCATAATGTTGATTGAGCCATGTGGCATAAAAGCCGCCCAAAGAGCTGCCCAATAAGCCTGCTTGTGGATACTGCTGCATTAACTCTGCCAAGCGTTGCGCAGCTTGCTGTGGAAAAACATTTAAATCGGGGGCAATGAATTGAACATCAGGACGATATTTGGCTAACCAGTGACGCAGTAGGCCTGCTTTATGTGACTGAGGAGAGCTGTCAAAACCGTGAATATAAATCAGCGTAGGCATGAAAACATCATCTATAAGGCCATCCATGCCTGTTGTTAATAACCTCTTACTGACCAATCTATCACAAATTTAACGCCTACTACTCTAGAAACTTGAGTGACGATATCGCCATTAGGGTACAAATCAAACCAACGATAGCCTGGCGACAGGTCATCAATAGCAAAATCGTCACTTAACGGCTTAAATTGCACACAAGTTGANNCTAAATTGGTCTATCACTTGCCAAAAGTCGGCAGCATTGCGTACCACTTGATTATCAAGCCATTTGCACTCCATAGGTACTGGATGGTGATGTAAACACACCATCACATGGGCATCTTGACTGTTTTGTAAGGCTTGTTGTAAAAACACTAATTCTTCGGGCTTAAATTTACCAGGCACCTCATGCTCTACACTAGAGTTAAGCATAATAATATGCCAAGCACCTTGCTTAATCACACATGGGCTTAAATGACTTTTATNNAAAATCACATCTATGCTTGGCTGCTCCTGTGCAACTTTGGCCAATACTAACGTTAAGCTTTCTTCGGTATTTAAACCCAAAAGACAGCCCTCTGTTGTAGCAAACAGATGGCTGTCAGATATTTGCACTACACGCAGTGGCTTATTTTCGTGTTTTTTCAAGATGCCATCCCTAAAGCGGATTATTTAGGATTTACACAGGATTTAAGACTCACTTGATTACTACTTATTTTAGTGTAGATAGCTAGCATTTTTTATCAACCTACCAACTATCATCGTCTATTCTGTGCTTATCGTTATATTAAACGCAAGAATACAACTTTTTTCTAGCGACCCGTTTAACAATTTACTAAAAAATACTCAATTTTGCCAACGACTCTGTAAATCTTTGTGATTTAACCCTAGCCATTGTAAGGCTATTAACAAGGGGGCATTAAATAACATGTCGTCATTTAGCAAACTCAGTGCATTTACCGTAGTCATTACATTTACCCGAATATCTTCACCCTCTTCGGGTAAGCCATGCAGACTGCCTGTTTTGATGTTTGATAAATCAGCCTGACCTACAAATAAGGTAAAACGTTCGTTACTTCCACCAGGGCTTAATAAAAAACTCATCACACGCTCAAGACGACTCAGGGTTAACCCTGCTTCTTCTTGTACTTCACGCAGTGCCACCGTTTCTAAACTTTCGCCCTCACCATCAACCAAACCTGCCACAATTTCGAGCTGCCACGGATTAACTTCTGGCAAAGCACCTACTCTAAATTGCTCAATTAACAAAACAGCATCTAAGATAGGGTCGTAAATCAAGACCCCAATCGCTTGGGGCTTTATGACTAATTCACGCTGAATAACGGGACTCGTGCCACCTGAAAATAAGCGATGAGTTAAACGCAACACATCCACTTGTGTAAACGCTTTATAGGCGGTACGCCGCTCAACAACATTTACATCTTGCGCCATATCAAAGGCAACACGGTCACTCATGATTAAACTACCTTATAAATTTCACTGCCTTGCTCTTTAAACTCTTGTGACTTTTGATTCATGCCCTCTTCGGCGGCTTTTGCCGCTTCTAAGCCGTCGGCATAGTCACGCACGTCTTGAGTAATTTTCATAGAGCAAAACTTAGGGCCACACATGGAGCAAAAATGCGCCACTTTATGAGCATCTTTGGGCAAGGTTTCATCATGATAAGAGCGGGCAGTATCTGGGTCTAAGCTCAAATTAAACTGGTCTTGCCATCTAAATTCAAAGCGTGCTTTAGATAATGCATTATCACGAATTTGCGCACCAGGATGACCTTTGGCTAAGTCAGCCGCATGAGCAGCAATTTTGTAAGTAATAATGCCGTCTTTAACATCTTGCTTATTCGGCAAGCCTAAATGTTCTTTAGGTGTGACATAACACAACATGGCCGTACCATACCAACCAATCATTGCTGCGCCAATGGCGGAGGTAATATGGTCGTAACCCGGTGCAATATCGGTGGTCAACGGGCCTAAAGTATAAAATGGCGCTTCGTGACACCATTTTAATTGCAAGTCCATGTTTTCTTTAATCATGTGCATAGGGACATGACCCGGCCCTTCAATCATCACTTGTACGTCATGTTTCCACGCGATTTGGGTTAATTCACCTAATGTTTTGAGTTCGCCAAATTGTGCTTCGTCATTGGCATCTTGAATCGAACCCGGACGTAAACCATCACCCAATGAGAATGAAACATCATAAGCCTTCATAATCTGGCAAATATCTTCAAAGTGGGTATATAAAAAGTTTTCTTTGTGGTGCGCCAAACACCATTTGGCCATAATTGAGCCACCACGCGACACAATACCCGTCAATCGTTTAGCCGTTAGCGGAATATAACGCAACAATACGCCTGCATGAATCGTAAAATAATCCACGCCCTGCTCGGCTTGCTCAATCAAGGTATCACGGAAGATTTCCCATGTTAAATCTTCAGCCACACCATCCACTTTTTCTAAGGCTTGATAAATTGGTACAGTACCAATCGGGACGGGCGAATTACGCAAAATCCATTCGCGCGTTTCATGAATGTTTTTGCCTGTCGACAAATCCATGATGGTGTCTGAACCCCAACGAATTGCCCACGTCATTTTGGCCACTTCATCTTCGATAGATGAAGCCAATGCCGAATTACCAATATTGCCGTTAATTTNNGGATAGACGCACCAAACGACTCGCCAGCGTGTTGATTTAACAAACCATTGGCACGCGCTTCTTGTAATTTTAAGTTTTCTCGAATGGCAATATATTCCATTTCGTGCGTAATAATGCCGCGTTTAGCATAGTGCATTTGACTGACGTTTTGACCTGCTAAAGCCCGACGTGGTTGACGTAAATGGCCAAAGCGTAACGGGGCAAGGGCAATATCTTTTTCGCGTTGACGACCATAATACGAGCTTAAACCGTCTAATTGCTCGGTATCTTCACGCTCCACAATCCAGTTTTCGCGGATGTTTTGCAAGCCTTGACGAATATCAATCGTTTCGTTTGGGTCGGTATATACACCAGAGGTATCGTAGACGACGACGGGTAGGTTTTTTTCGCCACCTAAACCCGTAGGCGTATCGTCTAAATGAATGGCGCGCATTGGCACTTGAATATCAGGGCGTGAACCTTGCACATAAATTTTATGTGACGAGGGAAAACCTTTTACAGAGGCGGTATCAACTTGGGCGTTTTCACTTAAAAAATGGGAAGTAGTCATAAATAATAGTGTATGTAGGTAAATATAGAATACATGAGACTATACCTTGCTAAGCCGATTATGGGTATAGGGCAATCATTATAGTCACACGAACAAAACAATAATTTGCCTTTAAACTCTTGCCTAAATGGTCATAAAGCAATAGTCTTCGGACATGTTCCATACTCATCGGTATGTTGTTATGCGTTTTTTACTTTCTGCGTTAGTTGCCTCTATTGGTTTAAGCTCAAATTGTTTTGCTTTAGACCTCGCCCAAGCTTACGAACAAGCTCTTAAAAATGACCCACAATGGTCTGCAACCACCAATCAATATTTAGCCGAAAAAGAAAAAGAAAATCTTAGCTATGGCGCTTTATTGCCCACTGTTGGCTTTTCGGGTTCTATCAATCGTAATAAAGTCTCGCCCGATACAGGTGCGGGGTATAGCTATACAGGTACACAATTAGCTATTCAGGCGCGTCAAGGTTTGTATCGTCCTGATTTATGGACAAGTTACAGCAAAGCCCAATCCTTAAGCTCGGTTAACGAAGC
>DDBM01000207.1:5420-6769 GCA_002333125.1 Moraxellaceae bacterium UBA2032
TTATTGGTAATAATGCCAACACACTCAGTAAATTGCGTGCTGACTTTGTTATCACCCCGCCTCAGCCTAACAATGCCGAAGAATGGGTTAAACTGGCTCAAGATAAAAACCCTCAGTTAGCCGCAGCGCGTTTTAATCAAACAGCAGCCGAGCAAGTTGTTAAAGAACAACAAGCAGGCTATAGACCAACGATTGATGCTGTTGCTTCTATTAGCGACCGTGACAATGGAACGGGCAATGCGACTTCTTTTAATAATGGCCGCTCTATGTCGGCTGGTATAGAAATGCAATGGCCGCTTTATACAGGTGGACGTACTAGCAGTGCTATTAAGCAAGCCAGTTATGGCCGTGATGCCGCACGTGAACAAGTGACCTCGGTACAACGTCAATTAACCACCCAAACACGCACTGCCTTTTTGAATGTGTCTGCTGACAGTTATCGGGTTGCGGCACGTCAACAAGCGGTTAAATCGGCAGAGGCAGCTTTGGCAGCAACCAAAGCAGGTTATGATGTAGGTACACGTAACATTGTGGATGTGTTATTGGCCGAACGTAACGTATATGCCGCCAAGCGTGACCATGCTAACTCGCGTTATGATTATGTGATTAACACCGTTAAATTACGCGCTGCCAGTGGGCAGTTAGGTGAAATGGACATTAAAGAGTTAAATGGTTGGTTAACTAACTAGCATTTAAACTATTACTCTTCATCTAAAAACAAAGGGAGCATTTGCTCCCTTTTGTATGACTACTTAATCGTGGTGGCGATGATGATGACGGCGTTGGTGATTATTTTTGTAATACACTACACGTTGTTTTACATGGTGAGGGCGGTAGTCATTACGGTTATTCACATAAATAACTTTTTCGACAACAACTGGCCGTTGATGAACAACTTGTTTTTCTACTTTGTACGAACGACGGTCGCTATCTGAACCAATAGCNNTTCATGATTATTTCCTCATAATACGATAATAACTCAGATACAAATAATCTAAGTGCTATGAGTAAAAACGCTAAAGGCTAAAAAAAGTTGACAGATTTTTAATTTATTTTTGGATTTTTAATTTTGCTGGCCTTTTTATTTAGCCCTCACCCCAACCCNNAGCTAGAGTGAGGGAAGAATAGTATAGTATGCTAAAATTCATTAAAAACATAAAGTTAGACAAAAAACCAACAACCTAATTTTGCTGGCAAAAATTGACTCCAACCACACCAACCACAATCAATCCCGTAAAAAACAACTTAGTCATGCTATAGCTTTCGTTAAGCCATACAAAAGCAATTAAGTTAGATAACGCCAACACCGTACCTGTTGTTACCGAAGAAGCAAAGCCCAAGTCAAAATA
>DDBM01000279.1 GCA_002333125.1 Moraxellaceae bacterium UBA2032
ATTTCTTTGTAATAACACTATAGGCTTGATATGGTTTAACACTAGGCTTAACTTGTAAAAACTCTCATAGTCAATAACGACCTAAATGACGTAGAATATAGCGGTTTTTTGTATAACTTATTCAAAGGTAATGAGAATGACAGATATTAAAAAGGTAGTTTTGGCCTATTCGGGCGGCTTAGATACGTCGGTCATTGTCCGTTGGTTGCAAGAAAAATATAGCTGTGAAGTAATTACCTTTACTGCTGATATTGGTCAGGGTGAAGAAGTTGAGCCAGCGCGTGCCAAAGCACAAGCGATGGGCGTAGAAAAAATTTATATCGAAGATTTACGCGAAGAGTTTGTACGCGACTATGTGTTTCCTATGTTTCGTGCTAATGCGGTATATGAGGGCGAATATTTATTAGGCACATCCATTGCGCGTCCTTTAATTGCCAAGCGTTTGGTCGAAATTGCTCAAGAACAAGGTGCAGATGCTATTTCGCATGGTGCAACAGGCAAAGGCAACGACCAAGTGCGTTTTGAGTTAGGTGCTTATGCCTTAACCCCCAATGTGCGCGTGATTGCCCCATGGCGCGAATGGGATTTAACCAGCCGCGAAACCTTAATGAATTATGCCGCAACGCATAATATTCCTATCGACTACAACAAAGCAGGCAAAAAATCACCGTATTCGATGGATGCGAACTTGTTGCATATTTCTTATGAAGGCGGCGGTTTAGAAGACCCGTATTGGGAACCAGAAGAAGACATTTGGCGTTGGACAGTTAGCCCCGAAAAAGCACCTGATACCCCCGAGTATGTCGAATTAAGCTATAAAAATGGCGATATTATAGCTATTAATGGCGAAGCGTTAAGCCCTGCACAAGTGTTAACCCAATTAAATGCTTTGGGTGGCAAACACGGTATTGGTCGTTTAGATTTGGTCGAAAACCGTTATGTGGGCATGAAATCACGCGGCTGTTACGAAACACCGGGCGGCACAATTATGCTTAAAGCGCATCGTGCTATTGAATCCATTACCTTAGACCGTGAAGTGGCGCATTTAAAAGATGAACTCATGCCGCGTTATGCCAGCCTGATTTATAACGGTTATTGGTGGAGTCCTGAGCGTCAAATGTTGCAAACCATGATTGACGACTCACAGCGTTATGTTAATGGTGTTGTTCGCGTTAAATTGTACAAAGGTAATGTGACTATTGCAGGTCGTAAATCGGATGACTCGATTTTTGATGCCAATATTGCCACCTTTGAAGATGATCGTGGTGCCTACAATCAAAAAGATGCCGAAGGTTTTATTCGCTTAAACGGTTTACGTTTGCGTATTGCCGCAGGCAAAGGCCGTCAGTTGTTGTAGTTTGTAGGTAAGCTAAATTAAAACGGTATTTGCTGCAAAGTAAATGCCGTTTTTTTTGGCTTACTAATTGATAGAGAACCTAATAATGCTCAAAAAAATACTCTTAGTCGAAGATGATGAAGCCATTGCTCAAACCTTGATTTTTAGCTTAGAGCGTGAGGGGTGGCAGGTACAGTGGTTTAATTTAGGCTTGCCAGCATTGGAGCATTTAAACACGCATGATATTGATTTTATTATTTTAGATGTAGGTTTGCCCGATACCAATGGCTTTGATTTATGTCGCTTAATTCGTCAACAGCATCAAACGCCGTTATTGTTTTTAACCGCACGTAATGACGAAATAGAACGCATTATTGGCTTAGAAATAGGCGCAGATGACTATTGTGCCAAGCCTTTTAGTCCGCGTGAATTGGTGTCCAGAATTAGGGTCATTTGGCGACGTGTTGAATCAACAGGCAGCGTTATATCATCTCAAAATACAGGCGTATGGCACCATCAGCCTCAAAAAATGCAAATTAGTTATCATGGCCAATTGCTTAATTTAACGCGCTACGAATATCGCATGTTGGCGGTGTTATTAAAGCACCCTGAGCAAGTATTTTCTCGTACTCAATTGATGCAAGCCGCTTGGGAACATCCAGACCATAGTTTAGAAAGAACCATTGATACTCACATTAAAAGTTTACGCCAAAAACTTAATACGATTCATGAAAAAGAAGTGATTGTGACGCATCGGGGCGTAGGCTATAGCTTGCTTGTGTAAGGGATGATATGTCGATATTTTTAAGAATATGGGGCGCATTTGCCATTGTGTTGTTAGTTGGCGCGTATATCACCGTTAGCTCTTTGCAACAGCAAGTTAAACCCAGTGTCAAAAAAGCCATCGAAGATACCTTGGCTGATAATGCCAATTTATTATCGGTATTATTGGTTGACGACATAAAACAACAACGCTTAACCCAGCCTGAGTTTAATCAAAAAATCAAAACCGTCTTAGCACGACAATTACAAGCGCATATTTGGGATTATCAAAAATCGACCATTAGCCAACAACTGTATATTACCGATGACAAAGGCATTGTGTTATTCGATTCTCGTGGGGTCGCAGTAGGGCAAGATTACAGTCAATGGAATGATGTTTATTTAACTCTGCAAGGGCGTTATGGTGTGCGTACAACTCGCAGCAATGCACAAGATGAAAATAGCTCGGTAATGTATGTTGCAGCCCCAATTAGAGACGGTCAACGTATTATAGGAGTAGTGACCCTTAGTAAAGAGGGCAAAGTGATGCAGCCCTTTATTCAAAAAGCGCAACAAGATATGGTTAAACGCGGTGTGATTGTTGCCGTGATTGCCTTGTTATTGAGTGCATTGGTAGCGTGGTGGTTGCGTCATGCCATTTATTTGGTGGCTCAATACGCACTAACCTTAGCCCCACAGCAACGTCAACCATTGCGTTTTTGGGCAGCAAAAGAGTTAAATCAGTTAGTCGCTGCCATCAATAAAATGCGCCAAGANNCAACGTCAAATTCATTTATTAAGTGACTTGGCACATTCTGTCATGGTGATGGGGGAGGCTTTTTGGCTAGAACAGGCGATTTCTAATGTGTTAGATAATGCCATTGAATTTACGCCACAAGGTAAAAGCATTACCGTTAAGCTAAGCCAAAATCAGCAACAAGTCACTTTAATTATTGAAAATCAAGGGCAAGCTATTCCTGATTATGCCTTGCCTCGTGTGTTTGAGCGTTATTATTCTTTACCTCGGCCAGATAGCCAACATAAAAGCACTGGCTTAGGCTTAACTTTGGTGCAAGAAGTAATGGCTTTGCATCAAGGTCAAGTCAGTATTCATAATAACGATGATGGGGTAAGCGTTGCTTTAGTGTTTGTTCATCATTAACACACACAAACTTCATCATGTGCTAACACGTATTTCAAGCACAGCATTCACACTAATCTTCTTATAAATAATCAATCTTGAGGTGTGTGATGCAACGCTTTTTAAGCTCCAAAATTATAATGATAGCCTTGTTGATACTGTGCTTTTTAATCGCATTTATGTTTATTCGTGGCACAATTTACGAGCGACAAGCTAATTATCACCAAGTTGTGCGTGATATTGCCCGTAATAATGTTAGCGCACAAACAGTGATGATGCCTTTTATTGTTGTGCCGATGAGTACCAGTTATGTGTGTGAAGACGACCAAAAAAAGACCTGTTATCGTCGAGATCAAATTGTTATTACTCCTCAAAAAGCATCATGGATAAACAAAGTCAATGTGGATGAGCAACGCTTTAAACGCGGTATTTATCGTGCCATGAGTTATCAAAATAAAATCGCCATTACAGGGCATTTTAGCCTAAATGACACCTTGTTAAATCCTGAGCCAAACCAATCTATTGATTGGAAAAATGCCACCATGCGTTTTTATTTATCCGATTTGCGCGGACTAAAAAGCCAACCCGTATTATCCATCGCCCAGAAAAAAATTAGTTTTGAATCTCCTAAAGAGAAGGGCATTAACCCTCTAAATGTGGATTACACTCAAACAGCGTTGCCTGATTTAGCGCATATGCCAAGTTTTGACTTTAGACTCGATGTTGACATCATGGGAACAAGTAGTTTTGAGGCATTACCGTTGGGTGATGATTTAGCGGTGTCTATGGTTGCTGATTGGCCACATCCCAGTTTTTTTGGTGAATCTTTACCCTTAAAACAACTTAATAAAAAAGATTTTAAAGCCGATTGGCAAAATGTATTTTTGAGTAATCGTAACACCCAATTATTAGCCGCGTGTTTAGATGCCAGTACCGAATCGTGTACTCAATTACAGCAGGCTTTTGGGCGGCAAAATGCTGTTGTTAATTATGCCGAAAATACCAACACAGGTGCAGTAGGTGGTTTTGGGGTGAATTTTATTCAGGCGGTTGATGTGTATTTAATGACTGAACGTGCCATTAAATATTCTGCGTTATTTTTAGTGATTACCTTTGGTACTTTCTTTTTGTTTGAAGTGTTAAAAGGTTTAGCGATTCACCCGATTCAATACACCTTGGTAGGGACTGCTTTAGCGGTTTTTTATCTGTTGTTATTATCTTTTAGTGAACATATTGGTTTTATGACGGCTTATTTCATAGCGGCGACAGCTTGTGTAGGACTGATTACTTTTTATGTCAGTTATGTGCTGCATAGCGTCAAACGCTCTGTGTTATTTGGGGTGATATTAAGCGCGATGTATAGCGCGATGTTTGTGATTTTAAATTCCGAAGACTTTACCTTAATTTTAGGCTCAGTCTTAGTGTTTATGTTGATTGCCGTAATGATGTTTTTAACACGTCATGTTGATTGGTATAACCTAAAACAAGAAAAGCAGATAACAGAAAAAGAGGCGGTTTGATTGTGATTCCGCTCAGAAAGCATATTTGCTGACTGAGCGGGGTTGTGGTGGCTGAGCGGAGTCGAAGCCCCGTTACTTATTAGCTGCTGCCTGACTAGCTAACCATGCTGCAAAAGCTTGGCGTTCTTGCGGGGTGGCTCTAAGCCAAATATCTTGTAATAACTGCGTGTTGTTGCTAGTGGTGGTTTTAGATGGAGCATCATCGCTAGTATTAAATGCTTTACCCAATGTGTCGATTAAAGAGGCTTCGCTATACGATTTAATTGCTATTGCTTGTTGGCTAGAGCCTGTGTTTTTATTAACTAGTTTGATATCGGGTTGTTTGGCAAATTTTACTGCTGCTTCATAACGCTTAGGCGGATTAACAACTAACTGATACTGTTGTCCTGCTTCTGCCACAAAACGAATTGCCATGGGGGAGGATTTAACAATATCGTGGTCTTCGGAGCTAATATCAAACAACTGTGAGTAGCGCAGGCTTAACACATGCTCACCTACCGATAACGCTTGTGTGTGAGCGCGACTACCAAAGAAGCTACTTGGCTGTTCTTGGCCATCTATACTTAAAATATGAATCACTTCGGGTACATCAAGTGAAACATCCGCCGCTATGTCAGCAGCATAAACAGCAGTGGCACAGAGGCCACCGCTTAATACAACACTCATTAACAAACGTTTAAACAAAGCGATACTTCCTACGACGATAAACAGTAAATCCAGCTAACACTAATAAAGATCCCCAACCTAAGCTGCCCGAATTTTGCTCTTCGTTTTGCCCAGCCTGATTGATAATGGTAACGGTAGCTGGAGCTGAAATATCCAAATCTGTATCATAAACAACATATGTGAACGAATCATTAAACGGAGAAAGCGTGTTTTTGGGGTGATAAATCAAATCACCACGATAACAAAGAAATTTATTAGTTTCATTAAAGTCAGGGCACTCACGGCGATCGCCATCTATTGTGCCTAGTGATGGACTAGAGACAACTCGTATGTAATAGCCACCATTACACTTTACAGTATTAGATGTGCATAGGCCGCCATATTGACCATCATCATCATCATTATCATTATTGACGACGTTCATAACAAGGCTGGAGCTTTCGGAGGCTAAGGTAAACGTATCATTTCCTGCTTTTGGAGGTTTATTTTGTACCCTAAATAATAACTCACCTTCGAGAGCCTTTTTGCCATTACTATCTGTAAATGTGTACTTACATGAGGCTTGTTGTGTGTCAGTAAGTGTTTTTCCACCATTGTCAAAGCGAATTAATGGTAATAAATTGTCTGCGTTGCGCTGTACAATCGTACATAATCCATTGTTGTTGTTGGTTAATTCAATCAGGTAGTTACCTTCAGCATCCTTGGCAATCTGACCTCGAGCATTAGGCTGGTCATCGGTTAAGTCAGTCTCGCTAGGAATATCATTATCAAGCACACTAATTTCAATACTACGATCGGTTGTTTTGTTGTTTGTAATAACTGAGTCTCTGTTCACAACAGCCATAGCAATACGACGTTCCACTGAGCCTAAATCACATATAATAGCATCGCTGTAAGTGCTTGCTCTTTGATCAACGCGATCGATGCAAGCACCACCCTTGTCTAGGATATATTTTGATGTGGTTTTTGGTAAATATGTTGGAGTAAATCCACCATAATTTCCTAGTAGATTAAATTCATTTTCAAATTGAATAGGTAGAGGTGAAGGTAAAAAAACATTATTTTGTACGGTGTTATCTAAATAAGGTACATTCAAATAATCACATTTTTCGATGAAGTTAAAACTCGCTAAATAATTAATGTTAGCGTTGTTGATACCCAAACAATTTTGATTTTCGTTAAAAGCGATCACAGAGTATCTTGTTGCTATATTATTAGCTTTATCAAAATTAATAATAGGTGCGACTTTATTTTTTACTAAAGTAGAGGACTCAATATTAATTGAACTAAATGCGGACGTATTATTGTTGAGATTAATAATTGCCCCAGAGTCATTAGCCGTGTTTTCGCCAATCGTTGATGTTTTTATATTGAGTGTTATAACTCCGCAAGCTTCAATTACACTATTCGAACTAATATTACCATTAAGTACTATACTGCTTTGGATAATCTCAATAGTTCTTGTGGTGGGTTTTAGGTCATCAAGACATGACATAGCAATTGCAGCACCAGCACCTTGAATAATATTGTTATTTTGCCATAATGAATCAACCGTTGTAAGGGCTGAATCTTTCCCGATTAAATATAATGCACCACCTTCATTTTTTGCAATATTATTTTCAAATACCACATTTGATGTTGAAACTGAGCCACCTGCTAAAATTGCTCCGCCAAGGTCTTCACTATATCCATTAAGCAACTTTAAATTATTAAGTGTAAGAGCAGATTTATAAATAGCACTATTAAATAAACGGCTTTTTCCTTGACCATTGATCATTGTGGTTGGTGCATGACGCTTAGGTTTAGTACCCGTAATACTGTCTTTTTCATCGGGGTTAACGCCAACGCCAGAAATAGTCATTTCAGTGACTAAGGTGAGCTCACCTCTGTTTAAGATATATTCTTTATCTTCAAGTCTTATGATGTTAGTACTGTAACGCTTTCCGGCAATACAACCACCAAATGCGCTATATGTGTTTATTGACTCGACTGCTTCGCGAAGCGAGCAATTAGCAATGTTTTCACCAAACTCATCGTTTGTCGTGTTTACCGTTAAAATGACCGAGCCAAAAGCAGGAGACAAACCAAATAGAGAACAAAGTGTAAATAAAAAACGCGATTTCATTGTCATTATCCTCAACGGGGGCGTCGCCATACGGCTAATAAACTACTTAATATAAGTAAAGAAAAAACATTCATTGAGCCATTATCAAGTGCTTTAGAGGCTAAAGATTCAGGAGGTTCAGATACAACTTTTACATTGATTTTTAAGGCACGATCATTGATGGCATCACTAAAACGGCTTAGTGTTGTTACCATTCCGTACGAAAACTTGTCAAACCCATGAAAGTCTGAATTATATGTAGAGTACAATATCTCCGAATTTAGTGCATCAAATTTAACTAGGCCATGTGTTGGGATGTCAATTAACTTAATACAACCATTTAGATACTCCCCCACGCCTAATATTGAAGAGCAATAAGAGGCTGGTAACAATTCTGCATCGCCTAAGTTAGTAAACGGGCTAAAACGTTTAATTTGACCATAAACGATATCATCCCCCTGTGTATAAGAGCTAAGCCCAGCTTGTATTTCTACAGCACCTATATCACAACGATTTTCATTGTTTTCACGTGCCAATCCACGTTGATCGGTGGTATTACATGAAATACCTAAATTACCAATGAGGTTATAAAAGCCTTTATTTACAATAGGTGAGTCTGAAAGTTTTGTGTAGCTGGCTAGTAGTCGAGGTTTATGAGTTTTGGTTAACCCACCAAACTCACCAAGTGGGCATAGCAACCCTAAAGCTGGAGGTGCAGCACACCGATTATTGCTATCAAGCGGAGCCATTAAAGTTTCATCGCCAGTGTTTGTAATAAAAACATTATGGTTGGCGGCAAAAGCAGTAGGGCAGCCTTTATTTTGAACCGAAAGATTATTTGCAAAGTAAATTTTGTCATCACTTGGCAATGGAGCAAATAAATCACAGTCTGCCTGTGTATTTCCTGCAATAATACTATTATAAATAAGAGGTAATTTATTATTCAGGCGAACACCAATCGTATTGTTTACAATGGTATTATTGTTTAACGCCATATTACCGTACGATGAAATAGCGGCACCTTCGTTGCCTGAAAGCGTGGAGTTGTTTATATAGGGTATTGCAGACAAGCTAAACAGATTTATTGTGTCAGAATTAATAGTAATAATCCCACTGCTTCCGTTAGCTGTTTTGTTTTTTGTAACCAATGTGGCATCTAAAGAGATGTTATTATCTGTCGAGTAAATAGCAGCCCCATCATTAGTGGCTTGATTTTCTTTAAAAACACTTTGTTTTATAAGTAAGGTAGCTGTTTCGGCATTATAAATTGCACCGCCATGGTTTGCTTGGCCTTTACTAATAACCGCTTGAGTAATACTGAGTGCTTCTTTATTAAAAATAATTCCACCATTAGCAGCACAAAATTGTTCACAACCAATAAAGTCAATGTTGTTAAAGGTAACAAAAATTGGTGGAGTGGATAGAGTATTGTTTATACTATCATCAATAACTAATAACTGATGATTTCCGTTAGCTTTGATAATAGGACGTAAAGGAAGATCTAAGGTGCTGTCTTCTAGCTTGTTAATTGTTCCATCTGTTGATGTACTGATGGAATTGCCGTTTATTGCAACGCCTAAATTAATTGTGAGTGATGTATCTAATATGTAAGGTTTAGGTAAAGTGAGCATCATAATGCTTTCAGTACTACCATCATCATAACTAAAACAACCAAATAAACCTTTGCTTCTATACTCCTTCAACTCATTTATTTTGGAGTTTTTTTCTTCTTCTTTAATTTTTATCTTTGCTTTAAGATCTGTAATGCTTAATTCATAAGCATTAATGAGTGTTGCATCAGGAGTCGCTCTGCTTTTTTCTTTATCTAAAGCATCATTTGCTTCGTCCAATTTTCGGTTTAAGCCAACTAGGCCAGCATCTATTCGTATGATTAAATCATTAATAGTGTTATTAAGCTGCGTGATTTTAGAACTATCTGGCGTGGCTTTTGCTTGCTCAGTTGCTAAGTCTTGTTTAGCAGTAACTAGATTTGTGTTTAATACCGCTGATGTTCCCGAAATAACAGCAACTTCTTCATCAATAAGTGCTTTTTTGGTGTTTTTAGCGTTTAAATAACTAACAGCTTCACGCAAAGAACAGCTTTGATTGTCAATGTTATTTTCATCGGCTGTTGTATTAATAATTACGCTATCAGCCAAGCTAGTTGTAGACAGTAGCGAGCTAGCGAGTAAACAAATGAGAAGGCGGCTCTGAGAAACAGGCATCGGAAGAGTCTCCTAGGTGGCTTGTTGTTTTTTATTTTGGTTCGACATTCTAATCTAAAAACACGGCTTATAGTGTGTGTTTATGTTGCGTTTAGCTTTAATCACGCAATGTATCATGACTGGCTATGTGTATGCCAGTCACCCTTTATTAAAGCATGCGTAAATTTCGTTACTATTATGTTGGATTATCCTGATTTATAGGCGCAACAAGCTGCTTATTTTCTTGATTTTTAATGTGTTCCATAATGGCATCAAGACGGCCACCAAAATAATTGGTGATAGATTTTTCCATAGCACGGGCAACCTCGGCATCAATTGCTACATCGGCCAAAGGACGCATTTGCCAAATTAAATCGGCAAGGCGAGTCGTGGCACTACTGGGTGGAATGTTTTCTTTACCATAAGTGTCAATCAAGCGCGCAATGACTTCTACAAACATATCGGCCACAAGTTCAACATTGGCACGTACACCAGACACAATATTGAGTAATTCACCTAAGGGTAATCCTAAAGAAACTAGCTTTAAGCCTACATCTAACAAACGTGGACTAGGTACGCGGACTCTAGCATCGTTATCAATAAATTCAATAATACCTAATTCGGCTGCCTGTAAAATTTCGTCTTGTGTGACGTGGCTGCCAAACAATGCTAATAGTTCTATTGCAGAATAAAACTGTGACGTTTCATCTGACCAAGGGCTAGTAATAGCAGACTCTAAACCTAATAATTGACTTAAATCTTGGCCTTGCTCCCATGCTTCTATTAGTTCACCTATATTAGCAATGCTGTAGCCACGTGCTAAAAGTTGGCCAATAATACGCAGACGCGCTAAATGGGTATGGTTGTAGATACCATTTCGGCCACGACGTTCGGGCGGGGGTAAAATGCCTCGGTCTTGATAAGCACGTACATTACGCACGGTGGTACCTGCAACACGGGCGAGTTCGTCAATGGAGTATTCATGCTGTGTGCTGGCGTGATTTGGGGTGCTCATAACCTTATTAATCCTAAAATTTAAATTATTAATGCTCTGTGAGCTGTTTTACAAAATGAAGTGTGAGTCTTTTTCTTTGTTGTAGTGCGCTATTTTCTAAAAAACTTAAATGTTTTAATAATAAACCCGTGCAATGTGGCCCTTTAAGTAATAAATAACGGGTGATTTCTGGGTCGAGGTCTAAATTACGTCGTCCTAATGCGGCCAATAATAGGGCTTCTCGGTCGGCGTTGTCTTCGCCATTAGGAATACAAAAACAAGCCGCTTGATTTAAGCGTGACACTAAGTCGGGCAAGCTTAATCCTAAGTTTGATGGTCTAGAGCGTGCCGCTAACAAAATACGGGTATGACTACTTAAGGCACGATTTAACAAATGAAATAAGGCTTCTTGCCAGTCAGGAAAGCCTTTGATAACTTCGATGTCATCTAAAGCAATTAAATCATAATGTTCTAAACTTTCTAAACAATAGGGCGTATTGGTTCTAATTAATTCGCGTAATGATAGCAAAATGGTATGAAAACCTTGGTCACTATAGGTTTCGCAGGCGGCAGCTAATAAATGGGTTTTACCTGTATCGGGTTCACCATAGACAAAACAGCGTTCGTCTGTGCCTGCTAGTAGGCCATCAATAGCCGATACAATAGCTGACCAACTAGGCCCAGCAAAGTCACTTAATCGGGCATCAAGCCGAGGCCCTAAATTAAGCAGGAGTTGATTATTTTCTCGCGTTTTCATACCTTAGGCTCATCGCGTTGATAAAAGGTACTTTGGCGATATCGTTGATGGGCATGTTGTAGCAGCACCATGACAATTGCTGCAACAGGTAACGCTAATAACATGCCAACAAAACCAAAGAGTTGTCCGCCCGCCATGACGGCAAAAATAACACCCACGGGTGGAAGTCCGATTTTATCCCCAATAAGATAGGGTTGTAAAACCCAGCCTTCTAAA
This sequence comes from Moraxellaceae bacterium UBA2032, assembly GCA_002333125.1. Taxonomy (GTDB): domain Bacteria; phylum Pseudomonadota; class Gammaproteobacteria; order Pseudomonadales; family Moraxellaceae; genus Agitococcus. Next base: position 11,701 of record DDBM01000279.1, read on the forward strand.
ACTTGGCCAATGGCAAACACTAGCCATATACCAAGTAGTGGGTCAAGGCTCATGTTGTATTGAAATAATGCTGTAATGCTGGCACTAATAATGCCTACAATAAAACCAAAATACGGAATAATGCTCGCCAAACCTGCCAGTAAACCGATGATAATGCCTAATTTAAGGCCAACGATTTGTAAGCCAACTGCATAAATAATGCCCAAAAGTAACATAACAATCAGTTGGCCACGTAAAAAGGCTGATAGAACCTCGTTACATTCGCTGGCGAGTTGAGTCACTGTGGGTTCGATATGACGTGGAATGAGTTCTTTGGTCTGTTTAATAATTTTGTCCCAATCTAGCAGTAAATAAAAAGTCACTACTGGAATTAAAGAAATCAAACCCACAATACTCATAATATCAACACTAGA
>DDBM01000046.1:0-1185 GCA_002333125.1 Moraxellaceae bacterium UBA2032
GTTCTTGTATGACTAACATTGGTCACTTCCGTGCGGCTGGTAAGTTATTAGAAAAAGTTGAAGGTGGCTCTTTAAGCACTCGTTTATGGATTGCACCTCCGACCAAAATGGACGAGCATCAACTCAAAGAAGAAGGCTACTACAACATTTATGGTCGTGCTGGTGCGCGTACCGAAATGCCTGGTTGCTCTTTATGTATGGGTAACCAAGCCCGTGTTGCTCCTAATAGCACCTGCGTATCTACCTCAACACGTAACTTCCCTAACCGTTTAGGTCAAGGGGCTAATGTGTTTTTGGCTTCGGCTGAGTTAGCCTCTGTTGCTGCTGTGATGGGTAAATTGCCAACGGTTGCCGAATACATGGAATATGCTAATACCATTAATTCTATGTCTTCTGAGATTTACACCTACTTAAACTTTGACCGTATGAGTGAATACACTGCTCAAGCGGACAAAATTAATGTAGCGCAGTTGACTTAATGATTTTAGGGGGATGGTTCCATCTCCCCTAATAAGTCAGAAAAAGCCTGTTGAAAAACAGGCTTTTTTGTTTTTAAGATTGCATAAACATTTGGTTAAATTAACCCTTCAACAAGAAGCTCATGGAATATTTTTTCGCTGGCTGAGCTTACCGAAGGGTCGAAGCCTAAGGACGTTGTTTTAACACCTGCGTAATATNNGCGTTGTTTAATGGCTTTTGCCCAACGTTGTACGTGTTTATAACTGACAACATCCAAAAACTCTGCCGCATTATATAGCTTACCTAGAACCAAGCTGCCATACCAAGGCCAAATCGCTATATCGGCAATGCTATATTCGTCACCTGCAACAAAAGTGTTTATGGCCAATTGTTTATCAAGCACATCGAGCTGACGTTTAATTTCCATGGTAAAACGATTAATAGGATACTCAAACTTTTGTGGTGCATAAGCATAAAAGTGGCCAAAACCACCACCCAAATAAGGAGCAGAGCCTTGTAGCCAAAATAACCAACTCAACACGGTGGCGCGTTCTTGACCGCTTNNGCAGGAATTTTTGAGTTTGGATTGATGTCAACAAAACCACTCGAAAACTGGTCGCCTTGTATAATATGAATCAAGTGTGCGTCATACTCCGCCTCTACAATACCCAACGCGAGCAATTCCTCCAACAAAATGGTTATCTTTTGGCCATTAGGTGTACCCAT
>DDBM01000046.1:1229-1471 GCA_002333125.1 Moraxellaceae bacterium UBA2032
AAATCATCAGGAATCTGATAATTAGCATAAGGGTCTTCTTCTTCAGGAGTTTGTGTGTTTGTTTTAGCTTGCGCTTGATTAAGTACAACCACTAATGCAGCATCACGCATCGCAATTTTTGCGGCCACAGGCGCAGGGACTAATTCATAAGCCTCCGCAAAGCGCACCACCGCAATTTGACCTTTGGCCAACTGGTTAAGTAATAACGCACTAACATAGAGTTTTTTGATTTTTTTATCATC
>DDBM01000046.1:1520-5857 GCA_002333125.1 Moraxellaceae bacterium UBA2032
GATTTTAAGAGTTGGGCTTTTAAAGAATTAGACATAATGGCACTAAGGGTTTATCAAAAGTTAAACATCAATGATAAACCGCTTGAGCAAAACAAGAAATAATAAAAATTAGTAAATGCCCTGAGACAGGCTCAGGGCACATCTTTACGCTGGCTGAGCGGAGTCGAAGCCCAATTAATGTACCGTTTGATTAAAAATCGTTTCTGCACTTAAACCTTCACGCATTAAAATTTCACGTAGTCTTTTTAACGCATCAACCTGTATTTGGCGCACTCGTTCACGGGTTAAGCCAATTTGTTCACCTACATCTTCTAAGGTGGCCGCTTCAAATCCTGCCAATCCAAAACGACGCATTAACACTTCGCGTTGCCGTTCGGGTAACAATTCTAACCAATGCTCTAAACTGTGGCTTAATTCATCATTTTGAATTTCGTCCGCAGGATCTAAGGTTTGTGGATCAGATAAGGTATCGAGTAGACTTTTTTCGCCATCCTCATTAAAAGAGCTATCAATAGAGGTGACTCTTTCGGTGAGTCCTAACATATGTTCTACGGTAGCGATGGGTTTGTCTAATAACTTAGCGATTTCTTCGGCACTGGGTTCGTGGTCTAGTTTTTGACTTAATTCACGCGCAGCACGTAAATATAAATTTAACTCTTTGACAATATGAACGGGCAGACGCACGGTGCGTGTTTGACTCATTAAGGCGCGTTCGATGGTTTGACGTATCCACCATGTGGCGTAAGTCGAAAATCTAAAGCCTTTTTCTGGGTCAAATTTTTCGACCGCATGAATTAAGCCTAAGTTACCCTCTTCAATTAAGTCTAAAAAGGACATACCTCTATTACTATAACGACGCGCAATTTTAACGACTAAGCGTAGATTGCTTTCTATCATACGTTGACGCGCACTTTCTACGCCATCACGCGCTAATCGGGCAAAATAAACTTCTTCTTCGGCAGATAATAACGGTGAAATACCAATGTCATGCAAATACAACTGTGTGGCATCTGTGGCATGAGAAACGGTTTTTTTAGATGTTACTTTATGTGGTGCCATGATAAGCCTCCCCCCTAAAGGGTTTATATGAAGACTTACGCTGCACTTTTAAGTGCGTAAGCCTTTATGAAGGCATGACAACAAAATAGCTTGTATTTTGAGGCTGGGCTTTTTACTTACTGCAAAAAGCCCTAAAAGGCAGTTTATTTTGGCAAGATGGTCAGTGGGTCAATGGGTTTTCCTTTGTAACGAATCTCAAAATGCAGTTTGTCTTTGTCTGTTCCTGTTGACCCAACTTCGGCAATCGTTTGCCCTAATTTTAATTTCTGCCCTTCGGTGGCGATGAGTCGGTCGTTATGAGCATAAGCGGTAATGTATTCGTCGTTGTGACGTACAATTAATAACTTACCGTAACCTACCAAACCTTCACCTGCGTAAACAACAACGCCATCTGCGGCTGCTTTGACGATGTCTCCGCGTTTGCCTGAAATATCAATACCTTTGCTTCCAACGCCTTCGGTACTAAACCGCTTGAGCAATGAACCAGTCATTGGCCAAGCCCAAGTTAGTGAACCATTTTTTACGGTGTCTTGCACGTTTGTCCCGACAGACGGTGTAGTTTTAGCGACTGTTTCGGCTGGCTTTTTAATGTCAACTGTGGTCGGCTTGGTGCTAGGTAAGGGTTTTGCGGTTATTTTAGTGCTTTCAATGGCTTGCGTTTTGGTTGACGTTGAAGACGCATTTTCGTCTTCTAATACTAATTTTTGGTCAACATAAATAGTATATTTTTCATCTAATTTATTAAGACGGCCTAATTCTTTATAGTCTTTGTCATTACGCATCGCGATTGAATACAAGGTATCGCCTGCTTTTACACGGTAATAAGGATAACTCAAAGGCGGTAATGGCTGTTTAACAACCACGGCATCGGTGACATTACTATCTGAAGGACTTTTAGAAATAGTGCTACAAGCAGCCAGTACAGAAATTGCGAGAGCCGATACAAACCATTTGCTTGGTTGCTTAACGTAAAACATAAAAAAATACCTAATTAAAATTGCGCGATTTAGCGTGTGCCTGAAACCAGTTTTGCAACGGAGGCAAGGCTTCATGGCTGGTTAAGTCAGTTTGCAAAGGCGTAAGGCTAACATAACCTTGCTCAATTGCCTGAAAATCAGTTTCGTGTTCGCAGGCAACAGGTTTACCCATTAAGCCAATCCAATACACGGCACGACCACGTGGGTCATGGCTTTTTTGTACCGACAAGCCCCGTTGTCTTTTGCCTAAACGGGTTAAACGATAGCCTTTAATAGCGTCTAAGCTAATATCGGGTACATTCATGTTGATGATGTTATGCGTTGGTAAAGCTAATTCATGCCAATGTTCAATGAGTTGTTTGACTAACTCAGCGGCAACCGCAAAAGCCTTAGGACTGGTATGATGTTTTACCTTGTCCCCTGCCAACGACACCGCTAGGGCAGGCTTACCTAAAAAGCGGCCTTCGAGTGCTGCACCTACAGTACCTGAGTAAATCACATCATCACCCAAGTTTGCGCCTGAGTTAATGCCCGTCACCACAAAATCAGGTTCATCATCGGCAAAAAATCCATTTAATGCTAAATAGACACAGTCAGCAGGTGTGCCGTTAACCGACCAAAAGCCGTTATCAAGCTGTATGGGGCGCAAAGGTCTATCTAAGGTTAAGGCACTCGAATAGCCACTACGCTCAGATTCGGGGGCCATGACGGTCACTTTAGCAATGGTACTTAGGGCGTTTGCCAAAGCCACTAAACCCGGTGCCAAAACNNTCTTGTCGTCCAACAAAACCAAGTTTTTCGGTAGTCGTGGCTTTAATACTGACTTGCTCTAGCTCACTTTGTAAGTCAGAGGCAATACATTGCTGCATCTTGCTGATAAACCCCGCCAATTTAGGCTTTTCGGCCAAAATAGTGAGGTCACAATTACCTAACTGATAACCTTTGGTTTTGACTAAAGCAAACACTTGGCGCAACAAGGCGCGGCTATCAGCATTTTTGTAGGTGTTATCGGTGTCAGGAAAATGCTTACCAATATCACCTAAAGCCAATGCACCCAACAAAGCATCACATAAGGCGTGTAAAGCCACGTCGCCGTCAGAATGAGCAATTAAGCCTTGGTTATGTGGAATTTTAACACCACCTAGTGTTATAAAATCACCGTCACCAAACTTATGTACATCAATACCATGACCTATACGCGGATACTTCATGTTGTTTGTTGCCCTAATAAATATTCGGCCAATAATAAATCGGCAGGATAGGTGATTTTTAAATTATCGTGCGAGCCTGTAATTAATTTTGGCTGATAACCAAGAAATTCAACGGCGGATGCTTCGTCTGTGACCATTAGTTGCTGTAGTTTTGCTTGTTTAAGTGCTTGATATAAAACACTAAACCTAAACATTTGCGGGGTAAAAGCTTGCCACAATTGTTGACGTGGTACTGTAGCAATAATGTGATTTTTAGCATCGGCTTGTTTAATGGTGTCTGTTACAGGATGCCCTAAAATGCCGCCAATGCTATCATTTTGCAAAGTAGTAATTAAATTTTGTATATCAGTTAAGCGTACACAAGGACGCGCAACATCGTGTACTAATACCCAATCATTGGGGTTGGCTTGGGCTGCAATAGCGTCTAATCCTGCTAAAACCGAGTCAGCACGTTCTGCCCCACCCTCACAAAAAACGATTTTTGAGCGGTGGTTAAAATTAAGGGTATGTGCGGTGTTATCTTGAGGATGAATCGGCACAATAATTTGCTTAATTTGCGGCACTAAATTTAGGCGATTAAGAGTGCATTCCATGACCGTATGACCTAATAACGGCAAATATTGTTTAGGAATGTGACTCCCAAAACGTGACCCTTTTCCTGCGGCGGGTACAATTAACCAATAATTCAATCTATTCACTCGAAGGCTTTGGGGTGGCGGTGACTAAAAAAAACGTTTCGCCTTCTTGAATCATGCCTAAATCTGAACGTGCATGGCCTTCAATGGCTTCGGTACCACTTTTTAAATCATCGACTTCGGCTTGTAAAATACGGTTACGCTCGGCTAGTTTTTTATTTTGTGCTTTTTGGTTTGCAACTTCTTCTTTAATTTGCTGAGCATCTAAAATACCGCCATCACCCATCCACAACAAAGATTGCAGCACACAAAAAATGATAGCAGAAATAAGAAATAATACTCGACCAAAAAAAGACGTTAGCATGATGATATGAACTTATGTTGTATTAGGTGCTAGAGGCGTGGATATTTTGATTTAGCCCTCACCCCAACCCTCTCCCAACGGGAGAGGGAGT
>DDBM01000254.1 GCA_002333125.1 Moraxellaceae bacterium UBA2032
CCATCAAAGAGCTTAAACTTATCATTGAGCAGCTCATAGACGCGCACATCGGCAGCATTCGCCTTATTCAAAAAGTTGACCACGACCACATCAAACTTTTGCCCGTAACGGTGACAACGGCCTATGCGCTGTTCAATACGTTGCGGATTCCACGGCAAATCGTAGTTAATGACCAGCGAGCAAAATTGTAGGTTGATCCCTTCGGCAGCCGCTTCGGTTGCAATCATTATCGTGGCTTCTTCGCGGAAATAATCCACGAGAGCCGCCCGCATATCAGCCGAGCGNNCCGCGAGACTCAAGCAAATGGCGTATATATTCTTGGGTGCGCTTGCTTTCGGTAAAGATGATCGCCTTGTTTGCAGCCCCTAGACGGTGCAACTCCTGAAAACCATTCGCTAAGGCAGTAAAGAGTTTTTCCCCTTTCGAGTTTTTTTGTATGGACTTAGCGAGACTGGCAAACTCTTTGAGTGACTCAATTTCAAGGCGCATATTGGCAATATCGGCTTCGGTATAGACCTTTTCTTTCTTTTCCTCTTCGTCCCCGTCCCATTCATCATCAAGCTCATCGTAGCCTTCATAGTTATCAGCTATGCCGAGTAATTCTAGCCCCAGCGCAGTATCCACATTTTGCGCCGCATGATGATTTTCAACTATGCCTTCCAGTTTTTGCGCCAAGCCCGCCAATGTTCCCGAAATGGCGTAAGTGGACGAGGCAAGCAAACGGCGCAAAATNNTCAAGCACTTGTCGCCGTAGTGTGCGCTTGCAAATCGGTTTAAGTCGTTCTTTGAGTTCCAAAAACTGTTCAGGATCAGCCGCCGAGTTGACACGGCTGTACATGGCTTTAAAGCTCTTCAAGTCACCAAAGGTGTAGTCATCAATGACACTAACCAAGCCGTAGAGTTCAAGTAAACTATTTTGCAACGGCGTTGCCGTCAGCAAAATTTTTGGTGCAGAGGCAAGAGCCTCTTTAATGGCACGAGCAATTTTATTGCCCGCCTTGTACACATTCCGCAAGCGGTGTGCTTCGTCTATCACCACCAAATCCCATTTAATTTGCTTCAAATAAACGTCTTTCGACTTAGCGAATTGGTACGAGCAAAGAATTATATCTTTTTGATCGAACGGGTTCAGGTTGCCCGTTTTGATAATGTCATTAAAACTTTTTGCCTCAAGAATCACGGACGGCAAGAAAAATTTATCTTGCATCTCCTGACTCCATTGCTTGCGTAAATTGGCAGGGGTGATGATGAGAATTTTACGCTTACGCTCTGCCCATTTTTGCGAAATGACCAAGCCCGCCTCAATCGTTTTTCCCAAGCCAACTTCATCGGCAAGGATTGCGCCTTTCGATAGCGGCGAACGAAAAGCAAATAATGCCGCTTCGACTTGGTGCGGGTTCAGGTCAACCTGAGCATCAACAAGTGTTGATGCAAGTTTTTGCATACTGTCAGATGAACTACGCTTCGACAGCTCATAGGCAAAGTATTGGGCGTGATACGGTGTCAAAGCGACTCCTTGCATATCTTTTAGAAAGTGAATCAGCGAAAGATCAAGCGATTTTAATAGGACTTTTTCTATTACAGCAAACATAAGGGATTTTTGATTATTTACAAATAGAAAATTCGCTCATAATGAACCTTCTCACTAAACGACAACCCCGTGATTTTAGGTTCTTTTTTGCTTGTTACGCTTCTTGTTTTTTTTGTTATTCTTCCCGCTATTGTTATCGCGTTTTTTCCGTGAGTAGCCCGTATGAATTTTTTTAAATCATTACTTTTATTTAATGCAGCGCGTACTTATATAAACCAACATAATCACCGTAAACAAAATGCGGGCAGATTTTTAACTGATCGTGAAATGGCTGAATTACTTTCGCCTCAGCATGGCGGGCTAGTAATGGACGGTGCAAAGCGTAAGCTCTCACCTGATGCTTCATTCCGTAATGTTGCCATTGTTGCAACAACGGGCGCGGGTAAAACCTCAAGTTATATTCTCCCCAATTTGCTCAGTCTCAATAATTCATCCATTGTAGCAACCGACCCATCGGGTGCATTATCAGAAAAAGCCGCCGCCGACCTACAAAAACGGGGTTATAAGGTACACATTCTTGATCCCGTTCATCTTGAACACTCTATTGGCTACAATCCACTTGCCCGCGCCAATAGCCACCCAGCAATGCAAGAAGTCGCGCACATTCTGGTAAATAACGCCCAACAAGGAAAAGGTGATCCATTTTGGAGTCAATCAGCCGAAAGTATTTTAGGTGTATTGATTGCTTGCCTCAAAAACCATCCGCAAGCGGATAGTTACGCCAATTTGCCTAATTTGTTGTACCTTCTGAATGAATTTGGAGACGGTACACCTCTTATCAACTTCGTTGCTAAGAACACGCCTGATGAGTCTATTTTTCGCACTTTTAAGGGATTTATCAGCCAAGCGGATAGAACCATGCAGGGCATTCTGTCCCAAGCAAAGGCAAGCCTTTCTTGGGTTCAGGATCGAGACATTGCCCGCCTCACAACGGCAAGTACCTTTGATTTTGCATCGCTACGCAATGAAAAAACCGCCCTATTTCTTGCCATCCCGCAAAATAGGATCGGCTACTACGCCCCACTATTGTCACTTTTTTATACCCAATTATTTCACTTTTTATTAGACGATGACCTCTATAAAAAGAACAGTTTGCCCGTGTATTGCTTACTGGATGAATTTGCCCACCTGAGTATCCCCCACTTTTCGAGCATTATTACCACGACCCGCGCAAGGCGCGTTAGTCTTTCAATCGTCCTTCAAAGCCTTTCGCAACTAGAAGAACGCTACGGAAAACATGGGGCTAATACCATTCTCAACGGTGGTTGTGCCTCGCAAATCTTTTTTTCGGGTATGGATACTGATACCGCACGAATGCTTCGTGAAACATTGGGTGAAGTCAGCGTTGAAACGCTTCTTGTTAATGGGCAATTTAGACGGGANNGGCAACAAACGCCCAATGAAGTTACAACTCACGCCGTACTATGAACAAAATGACCTTGTAAGACGCACTCAAACAGCGTACAGACCCCAAAAAATTGCCCCCTTATCGGCTGTTTGCTATGTGCCTATTTGAGAATAAAAACGCTTTGCTATGGGGCTAAAAAAGGCCATAGCGGGCGCGTTTCTATTGTACTGATCCCTTATAAATAACATCCCACGCAAATCGAACACATAGCCCGAAAAACATCATGGGTACAACCAAATAGTAATAAACATCTTTTTCATTTTGATTAAAAGCAACATATACGATCATTAAGCACAAACACCAGTAAATGAAATAGCCACCGCCGACACCTTGACCATCAATCGGTTTATAAGCAAACCAACCAGCACCCATACCAAGAGCAGAAGACAGAAGTATGTACGTCATCCCATTTCCCTGTTCCATCAAAGCCATACACATAAGCCAGTAATGACCAAAAGGAATCATAAAATCCATACTGTCCACCTACATAAAATCAGGTGTACAACACCTGTAAACTGTGTACACAACCTATGTGTAAACCTCTGTACAACCAAATAAAAACCATTGTTTTACAATGGTTTTTATTTTAAAAGGTGTGTATAGCTGTGTAAATAACTTATTGAATCACTTCAAAGCCTTTTTCGGTCAAAACTTGCTTAAAATGAAAAGCATAAGTTCGCTCTTTATGTGCCATATTCGCTTTTCTTGCAATACTAAAACGTACTTTTTCCATTTTGGTGAGCTTCTGTTCTACTTCATCCAAAATAGAAACTTGTGTCACCTCATCAAATTTCTCAAAAAAGGCTATCGCCCGCTCAAGTTCCTGTTGTTCTTTATTAAGTAACCGTTCTGCTTCGCGGTCTTTCTCTTGTGCAGCTTTTTTTGACACGTCAGAAGGTTTTTTTTGTGGCTCAGTTTTTTGTGGCTTCCAACTCTTCGCATAATTGTTTGTGATTGCATCATGTAAATATCTTGCTAAATCACTAACCTTGCCTTTTGCTTTTTGCTCTAGCGTGTACTCTATGTTTTTTTGAATCTGGTCAGTGCTAAAATCATGTAAAAACTTTTCAGCAACAGAGGTAATGATTCCGTGTTTTAACAACTCCGCTTTAATCGCATCGAGTTCTTTTTCTTTCTCATCTATAAATTCTACAAGGTCAATTTGCTTCTCATCTTCTTCTTGTTCGTCTTCTACCTGTGGCAATGGCTTTTCGCTCTGTGTATCAAGTGCAATTCTTATTTGATCGCTCGGCTCACAATAAAAGCTAATAGCCGTATATTTACGCCCTGTTTTTATATAATCAACTTTATATATAAAAATATCAGTACATTCGTTAATTGCTTTTACAGCAGGTTCGATAATAAATCTTTTTATATCATAAAATTTATCATAACCCGTTTCAGAAAGATTTAATCTTTCTGAAAGATAATCAATTTCTATTTCACGATAAAACTTTTTTCCATTACCTTTATATTGATATGATTTTAATAACTCAAAAAGCGTTATATACTGAGCTTTATTCAGCGAAATAGCATTAGACACCAAATAAGTTGTGAAATTTTCACCAAGCACCGTCAAAAACTCGTGTACCGACTGATCGAACCGAAATTTGAGCGTCAGTGTTTTTTCATCGTAATCAATCCAAGAAAACCAATTTGTTAATTCAAATCTGCCACTTTCTTGTTTTAGCCATAAGTCACGTCTTTTGATACTAACAATTGCTTCCGCCAAATCTTTATAAAAGCGTTTGTTTTGCACCCCTGAATATTTTTTTATTTCCGACAAGTGAAAAGAATATGTTTGTCCTACAGGGTCATCTTTACGCACCTTAGACGCACCCATGATAACAACGCGCTTCTCATTCGTAGTCGCCTTACATATTGATTCAATTAGTAAATTTGATTTACGAACCACTGGTAACATCGATCCATCGCCTGACATATAGACACCCTCCAACCCTAGACCCATACAGATAAATTATAAGTTTTATCCGATTATATAGATAAAAAGCGAAAAGCGAAATAAGTTTTCGCTTTTCGCTTTTAGGTGAAAAGTGAAGAGTTTTTTCACCTTTCACCTTTCATTTTCAAGGTATCAAAGTCTCGCTTTTGGGGTGAAGCCAAATGAAATTTTTCACCTTTAGGTATCAAAGTCTCACCTTTTAGGTATCAAACTATCACCTTTCGAGGTATCAAAGTCTCGCTTTTGGGGTGAAAAGCGAAGAACTGGTATCACCTTTCGCTTTTAGGTATCAAAGTCT
>DDBM01000193.1:0-5077 GCA_002333125.1 Moraxellaceae bacterium UBA2032
GGCATACAAGGAAAGGATTTGACTATCCATTGAGGTGATACGGGTTTGGTGCTTTTTAATCAGTTGTGGCTCAAACGTTCCCTCTCGATCTCGGGGCGTTTTAAGCTCAAATTCACCATCACCTGTCAGGACTTGTTTCGTGCTGTACCCATTACGGGCATTGCCGCTGGCACTGGGCTGATGCCGCTCNNTCATGCCCTAAATGCGCGGTTAACTCCGCATTCAGGGCAGTTTCAACCGTCAGCTTTTTGAGTGCTTTAGTAAAAGCATTCAAATCAGCATCTGTTTTTAGCGATTTGGCTAGCTCTGTCGCTAACGCTATAAGTTGACTGTGTTCCATAGATAACGCCTCAATCTAAACCCTTTATCAGGGTAGCTAAATTTAAACGTTTACACAGTTTAATTTACAGGCTCACAGAGAGTGACTATACTTATCAAGTTATGGCTGATTTTCAACATTTATATCGGCAATGACAACCAATAAACCTTGGTCAAGCGGTGGTGTATCTCGTTCTGGCAAAAGTGATAAAAGCGTAACGCTATGCTTTGAATTAAATATTTTTATATCACATCCAAGATGGCACTTTTTACACTAACGTGGTAACTACCCAAATAATGGAAACTCAATTTGCCAACGCCCCATTTCATTAGATGTATCATTTAGGGTGGTAAGTTCAAATCGTCTATTCTTATCGGCATCAAGCTTAATAAAAAACAACACTCCACAAGCATTATTTTTACAGCTAGCTTTAAACGATTGGTATTCACGAGCTTCAAAATCAGTATCGCCATTACACAAGGGGCATCTGTAAAGTAAACTCAACGCATCCATTTTAGCTTTAATTTCTTTATAAATATTTGCTGTATCTGCTTGGTCGCAAGCTATATTTATTCTATCCATATCTGATTTACTAATATGTCGAAGCAAAGCATATGTTTCGTGCAGACTAATTAAACCGTCAGTATCATCAAGAACAGATTTAACAGATCGTGGTAATCGATCAAGCTTTATTGGCTCTGCATAGTTTTCTAATATATTTCGATACAGCCAAATAAAGAGCTCCATAGTAAAGTTTTCTACCATTTTGAAATTTAGTGGATTAGCATATATAAGATTTTTTATGCTAGACTCTTTCAAGTCCTCAGGATTTTGACCTTCAATCAAATAAAATATATATATATGTTCGCTTTTATTCGAATGCTTCAAAGCACTTGGAATAGGTTTTTTCAACATTGGGATGATGCGGATAGGGTCTTTTGACGAATCACCTGAGACAATCCATGATTGAGATGAATCTAACGCCAGATTTACTGTTAACGTATTTTTAGTAAATGTGAAAGCGTCCTTTCCTTTTACAAAAAAAATAAATCCTAAATTTTCAAATGCCCGACAAATTATGAGAAGGGAGAATACTAGGTAATCTTTCTGTAAGTTTAGAATATGCTCAAACTTTTCGGCCGCAGTATAATTACGCTCTTTAAACGAATAAAGACTGTTCCATAAACGAGCAATATGTCGATAGTGCTGATCATGACTTAAAATATTAGTCATATGCAATTGATCAGGTACTTGCGCAGCCTTCGGTATTTTTAGATAAATGCCGACCTGACGTAAAAGGCTTAATTTATCAATCAGAGCGTTGATTGCTTTAATGGTTGTGTCTAACTGGTCCAAAGTGTCATCAGCAGATGAACTTCTCCAGTTTTCCCCCCATAAATTACAAAGGACATCAGCAAGCCTATAATATAAGCCCTCTCCCCCTTCTAAATTTAAACCATCTTCAATATTTTGTTTTTGCTCAATAAGTTCTGTTCGGCGATGCTTTAGAAATCGATACAACTTATCTAATAAACGAGCGTACACTTTATTTTCGTATAGCTGCCACTCGTCCTCGCTGATGCGTGCCATTACTTTTTTTGGGTAAATACCAATCAATGTGCGCTGCTGCCATGTTTCAGAATGCATTGCTAAATGTCGATGTGCATTATTTGCTATTTTTTTGGCACGACTGATCGGCATCAAAGCTTCTTCATAGCGCATGTCTATGCGTGGACGATTTGAAATCGTATGCAAATGCCCCGCATTAATGACAATGTCTAGCATCTCTTCAACTGGGCTAAGCACACTAGCCTCTTCAAATACCTGCCTTGGAATTAATGGCGAGGGCCACCTTGTGCGAGTTGAACTGCTTAGGTAGTCCCTGGTAGTTGCGGCAATCTTGGTAATTGCCGCATGAATACTATCACTCACTTCAAGTTGGATAAGCATAAGTTTATGCCCACCCATATGCAACATTGAAGAGTCGTCATTGCATAACACCGTCCCTTTTGGAACAGTGTAATGGCTGTTATAAGACCAATCATCTAGCAGTAAGTATTGCTGCGGAATAATGCAACGCCCGTGAAGCTCTGCCGTTTCTACTGCTTCTAAGGTTATTCGATCGAGTAGCTTCATACTCCACCTTGTTCTTTACGCTGAATATCATCACGAAGAAGCTGTAGAGAGTAGTTTGGTTCATCCTGAAGGCCTAACTCTTTCCAGATTGTTTTTAGTGCGGATTCAATATTCTGTAATTGCTCAATACGGGTATCATAGCGTCCTGTTACTTTGCCAGAACGAAATAGCTTCGTTGCTAACAAATGATCAAGAGCCTCACTTAATAAACCACCTGTTGCTTGATACACGGGGATAAACTTTTTTGCGTGACTCTCTAAGCGATTTCCCCAGCCAATTTTTATATCTTCCAGTTCAAGCATTAGTTCACTACCACTAAGTTTTTTGAATATGTCTGTAATTGCTTGACCTTCATTTTGACAGACAACATCAAATCGCTCTTGCAAGCTATTAAAACTATAACTTATAGGTTGATATCCGTTAGCACTCACCTTTTCTTCACTTCGCTTAATCTCCATGACATGGGCGCGATCATAAGTTTTATCAGCAAACTCTTTTGTCGTTTCATCATGGTTAGCTGTGCCTACAAACCAAACATTTTGAGGGACTTTAATCGCACGCTGGTCACTAAAATAGCGCGGCGATTTTTCATTTGGGCTTTCCAATAGCGAAATTTCCGAACGATCAGGTGTTTCCATCAAAGAGAGAAACTCAGCAAAATATTGTTCTGGCTGTGACAAATTCATTTCATCAAGCAAAACAATTTGCACTGTGTCTGAAAATTGCGGTTGCTGAGCGCGGTAAATTGCCTGCAATGCTTCTTTCTCGTAGAATTTTTTCTCAAAGGCATTAAAGTGGCCTAGCAAGTCCTCTCGGTCACGCCATCCAGCTTGTACACGAACCATTGAACAATATAGTTTTTCTTGATCACTGGAGGTGACGTTATTAATTGATTTAGCGAATGCACGCGCTAAGCTAGTTTTACCTGTGCCAGACATCCCTTGTAGTAAATGCAGCTTACTCATAGCAAGCCCTGCAATAAATAAACGAATATCTTTTAAACTATAAAACAATCCTTGTTGAGCAATNNAGCTCTCCTTGCTGGCGTGCTGAGAGATCATCAATTTGCAGTTTAAGTTGCTCAATACTAATATCTAGCAATCGTTTATGTTCCTCTAATACGCGCTTTTCTTGTAATAGATTATTCTTTCCCTGCGCACTCATTCGAAGTGTGTCAAGTTGGGCATTTGCTTTGGATAGTTGAAACTCAGTGTCTTGTAATTTCTCATCAACATAAGATAGCTTCTCACAAAGTTCTTTATTTTCTTCTAGTAGCCCAGATTCTTCTCGCTCTGCCAGTTTTTCTTTCAACTCACGATTTTTAATACGAAGGTTTTCCATTTCAGATTGTAACGATGTCACACCTCTATCTGATAACTCTCGTTTTAAATCCTCAAATTGAGCCAACTCCTCTGTAAGCTGGCTTATTTTTTCAAAAGCCTGTTTTTTGTTTTTTTCAGTATGAGTTAAATTTGCCTGCAACTCTTGTATTCTAAGCTGGTAGTTTTGCTCGATCTCCTCTGTTTTAGCCGTCTCCCATACTGTTTGCTCTTGCTGTTGTTGTTTTAAACGACGTTCTAGGATAGAAAGACTCGCTTGTTGTTGTTGCGCTGATTGATTTAATTGTTGTTGTTTATCAAGAAAACCTGCTTCCGCCTGTGACTCACGTTCAATTAACACACGCTCACGCTCTAGTAACTCTTTTTTCTTTTGCTCAAGTAAGTTACTAGAGGATTTTAAATCACTCAATTGCTGTTGGTGTAACTGTTCAAGTACTTGGTTTTTTTCCTTAATAGCACTTTGTTTTTCCACAGCAAAACCCATCTCAGCTGCTTGCTTAAGCTTTTCTAATCCTGCTTTTTGTTCTTCAAATTGAAGAAGAGCAGTTTGAAGTTCATGCTGCATTTTGACCATATTAGACTTTTGTAAACTAATTTCTTTTGCTTGACTCTCTATGGCCGATTTTTGGTTTAAGAACTGTGTTTTTTCTTGAGAAAAATCCTCTTTCTGTTTTTCTAACTCAAGGTCTTTATTTATTAAGTCACTAACATCCTTATCGTGAGTGAGTTTTTTCTCAGCAAGCTCTTGCAAAAGTTGTTCAAGTTTATTTCGTAATGCGTTCTCTTTTTCGAGTAATTCAAGTTCATCTTTTTCAAGAACTTTATCTACTCCTGCTTTTTGTAAGAGACCATTAAGCATGGTTGTTTTAATTGTTGAAGGTACATTTGTTGGGATATTGGGCTTACCATATGTCTTCTTAGCCATGAGTGTTTAACCTAAATAGTTAGTAAAAGATTTAATCCAAGAAAGGGTAAATACAGCATGTTCGAGTGCCGCACTTACCGTTATTTGTTGACCAGATGCATGAGAGCTAGCATTACGGTCATTCATAAGATTTAAAAAAGAAATTAAAGCTTGTTCATTAGTTGAAATAGCTAGAATTGGATGATCTGGATATTCAGGTAAACTTAGCAGTGTTGCCACTAGCAATGGCTGCAAGGAGACATTGGCATGTGTGAAATCACCAACAGAATATCCAATGGCACTAAAAACTGTTCGCACGGGTACTTTTGAAAATAACTCCAGTGTTTGCGAATTAAAGTAACGCCCTACTCGTTGTTT
>DDBM01000193.1:5122-25138 GCA_002333125.1 Moraxellaceae bacterium UBA2032
TGCTCGAATTGTTCGATGGTTTCAGACTCTATTTGCTGCTGCCCTGTAAACTGTCTAATTTTATCAGCAAGTACTTGATTATGTTGAGCAAGTTTAATATGTAACTCTTGACTCCACTCATCTAGTTGCGAAACATGCAAAGGATCTTTTAGTGTGCATATATGTTCAGGATGTTTACTCACCATGATATGAGACAAAACAAACGCAGATGAAGGCTCTTGTTCAGACAACTCAAATTCATCAATAGTAATTTTGATATTTTTAGACAGTGAATCGCGTAAACGCGCATTATAAAATGCAGTATTATGACGTTCGATAGCCTTCTGTATCTGTTGTACTGAGGGAGCCTGTGGCTTTTTTTGATTATTAACCTTTAATATAAATGGTTTAAGTTTATAGCCAGACTCTAAATTTTTGCTCAAAATAGGCCAGCCATTTTCATCATTCAAAACGGTAAGATCATTTAAACTCTTGGTTAATCTAGGCCATANNTTCCGTGATCTTTGTATGGTTATCAATCCACTCATTTGGGATTAATTCATTGGCGATGATAAGCAAAACTAGATCTGTCTCAACACCCATCCATTCTGCAATTTGAACAGGGTCTTTTTGTCCAGCATCAATAAACCCCAAGATAGTTCGTTGAAAAAAGTTTATTGTTTGGTGCTGTGGAAAGGGTGCAAGCACTTTCCAAATCCATACAGGCAACAAAAGAGGTATATCGTCTTTACTGGGTAGCTTTTGTGGATAATACGACAAAAAACGATCAGCAAATAATGCCATGCTTACCTCCACAAAGTCTTGCAAATGCGGCTAGTGCTGGCGCGGCTAACTCAGCAGCAGGATGTTGGGCAAGTGCCAAATCACCGACCATAATCAACAGTGAGTGTTGACGACTCAATGCAACATTTAACCGATTATCTACGCGTAAAAATCCATACGCATTTGTTAGTACTTTATCTAGCTGAGTTTTATCGATGTTATCAATATTAAAATTTTTCTTTAAAGTTCGCACCAATGAAACCATGACGACATCAAACTCTTTCCCTTGAAACGCATCGACCGTACCAATACGTAAGCGCTCTTTGCCAATATTTGCTCCTTCAGATAGAGTTTTATATGTTTCAATAACTTCAACACCTTGCGCTGTTTTTTTAACTAAGCCTAATAACATTAACTCTTTATGCAGGCAATCTAGCTGATCACCATAAAAAGTAATAATACCAAGGCTTAAATGAGGCTTTTCATCTAAAATTTGCTTTGCTTCCCGTACTAGCCTTTGAGCTTCTACTACACGTATCCAGCCATTATTTTTATTTGATGGACGTTGATGGTAGCCTTCATGACTAGGGATATTTAGCCATGCACACACACGACTTTCATAACCAGATATACCATGAATAAAATCTTTATCTGGTCGTTCAGATTTGATCTTTGGTAAGTGATTATTTTCGTAAAAATTTTGACTAATAAAATCCCCTAACACCTGATGCATGCGAAACTGAGTATCTAACATCACGACGCGTTGAGGCTGATCTGGTTGCTCTTTATGCAATTTCTCTAGATTTTTTACCATACGTTGAAATAGGCTTTCTTCAAGCATTTGCTGTTGAATAATAGTCCATGTCTCATTGTCAGCTAACTCTTCTTGAACACGTCCATCTAACATGTGTGGCAATTGTCGATGATCTCCAACCAATACAAGCCGTCGCTTTGCCATTGCCATGGGGATCATCAAGTCTAAAGGTGTTGCCCTTGCCGCCTCATCGACAACCACGGAATCAAATACAATGCCATTTGCCTCGCCAAACAACTTTATATCTTGCATGCCACTACCTGCTGCTTGTTGGCATGTTGCGCCTAAAACAGCGGTATAATAGCCAACAGCATCTTCAACCTTTTTGGCGTTTGCTTTAAGCCCAGAAAGATACTCGTCCAAAATTAAAAGATAACCTAATGTCTTAGATTTTTTAATTTCTTGCCGTATATCTTCCAATAAATCATCCAGTAGCTGGCACTCACTTTTTGGCAAGAGCTTCTGGATGCTTATAGGTCGATAGTCTGGAATACATGCATCTAACAGTTTATCTTTTAGGCGTGATAATCTAGACAAATGCTCTATAGTCACGTTACTAACATGACTGGATGCTAATTGTTGGAGTAGCACGAGCTCATCAGCGTCTATAGTGCCTATTGTTTTGTCTTTCAAACGTACCCATACATCCAAACAACGTAACGCACCATCATCAGCAAAGCTGGTCTTTGTTGTGCGCAATGACCAGATATAGTGACTAATTGGCCATAATAAATTTGCGTTTAGATTTGTTTTTGGCTGTTTAAAGTCCACCCATTTTTCTAATCGCTCCATGTTGGGATAAAGGTTTTCTTTTGCTAAGCGTATAAGCAAATCATCAATTTCCTGAATGACCTCAGCATATTGATTAGGTGTGCTACTTCCGAGTCGCAAAGCCAAACATGCACTCTGTAATTGCTTAAACACTTTTAGCGTGGGATGCCGATCTAGTATGTGCTGTATTTTTCGTTGGTGATCTGAAGACCACTGATGGACAGGATTTATATTCTCTTGAGCGCGATTAGATTTGCCTCCTACTCTACGAGCAGGCAAACCCAGCACCTTACTACGCGCTACGACATTATCAACGGCATCATGCTGATAACTTGATAGTAGAACTTGATGCTGTATAGGTAGATCGCCATTTTCTTCTGCAATACGTTGCTGCAAAGCAGTAATAACTTGCGTTTTACCTGTACCTGGTGGGCCAATAATGATAGCAATGTCTGGTGTATTTAAGCCTACTTCAATCGCTTCTACTTGTTTTGGTGTAGGCTTGTTACCCTTACCCTTAGGGTCAAAAAGCCTACGTATTTTTGGGCTTAATGCCCTTATATTTTTTGATTTTCTAACAGGAACTGCAAGACCTTGTAATAAATAATGTAACGAAGGCATGGGGTTTTCTTGCCGACGAATCTGGTCTAAGGCTGCCATCTGCCGCTGCCGCTGTGCTAAGGTGCCATGAATGGATAAGAATACAAATGCCTCGCCTTTTTTACTTAAAGGGGGGCGTTTATCTTTCTTCCCCTCAAATATGACAATGATTCTGTCATCTTCAAACTTCTTAATCTTTGCTCGCCACGCCTCTTCCTTGCTCTTTTCTAATCCTGTCTCACTCACCAGTTTTTGGTTGTTCAGCCAATCGGGTTGTGTTGCACTGACTTGCAACTCTTTTTCAACCTCGACACCTAAGTCATTCCATTTTTTTTCAAAATCTTTAATACTTTCAGGCGATGCATATAAATACCAATACAATGCTTCATGTTCAAGAGGCTCTACTTCTTTAAGAGTTATATAACCTAACTGGTTCGCTTGATTAACCGCTTGTTGCCATTGTGTTTGGCTGTACTGCTCCCAAAGCGATATATAATCTCCATAGGAGCTTATACTTTCTTGTAGTGCTATTTGAGATGTTGTGCTTCGTAATTGTGTCGCAACGGAAGCATCTTTGAATGATATTTGTCCTGTTATACAAAATAAATCACGTCTAAAGTCACGCTGGCGTGTTACTTTTTGCACAGACCAATAATTATTAATTTGTGCTAAAGTTACTAAATAATCTCTACCTAGCAAATTAAATTCTTGTTGACTTGCATTGTCATAAACTAATGCAAAAGCTAATTGGCCGATATCCTGATCAATCAAAAACTCTTCATTAAACCAGTCCACTGCCAACGCGATATCATTTGTTTTTATATTTTTTCCATTAAAAAGCTGCTCCGCAAAATACTCAGAAACACCAATATCAATTTCTCCTATTGCAACATCATTTTTGAGCGTTTCAATACTCGATAGCCAAATTTTACTTCCCTTAATTCGGCTTAAAATCCAATGAGTACGTTGCATTTGAATTTGGTAAAGTATTTGGCTAGTTGGTTGAGAGATAACACTCATAGCGTAAACTTCGCTTCCTTGCGCCATTAGGCATACATCGCCTTCCATAAACAGACTGACAGACTGATTAAGCTTTAATAGATTAATATCAATAGAGCGACTAGTCGCTTCAAGCTCAACTAACTCAGGAGATAATCCTTTAAAATCACTGATATTCATATGCATTTACCATTTAAAACGCCACACGGGGTAACCAATAGTTTGTTGACCTGCTAATGGAAAATTGCATAGCTGTAAAGTTTTTTGTTTTTTTTGCTCTGCTTTTAACATACGGGATGATATGATTTTAGCAGTGGTACTAGCCTCCTTATTTTGCAATTCAATATGCGAGCCTGACTCAGGACTGATTTGCAATCCCTGCGTTGTTAATGTTAATTGACATAATGGCTTCAAATCCTCCATATCAAAATAACTGTACGGCTCATTATACAAAGCAAAAGTATCAGACATATTCAACACAGCATGCTCAGGGCATTTTATCCAATGATCCTCTTGTGGAAACTCTGGTTCAGTAATATATAAATAATGGGATAACAGCAAATAACCATCATCACTTTGCTTATGATCACAAAAACTGCACTCTTGATTTTTGTTGTAAATAAAACTCATGTTACAGTTAGTATTTTGGCATCGTAGAAGCATTTGACTAACTTGTTGTAAAATATAATGCCATTCAGACATACTTGGACGTTCTACAATACCTTTATACACGCGGCTTACACCAAAACACCTTTCAAACAATGCCATAAGTTGATGACTTAACAAAGCATCCAGAGGCAACCCCACTCCTGACCATACGTTTGAATCATCCTTAGTGTCAAAAATCCATGGATACTCACCACGACTTGCTTTATCTAAAGCAATATCAGGATCCTCATCCTCCACTAAAACTCCAGAGTTAAAAGGATGAGTATTCGTTAATAACTGTAAAGCAATCACAGCAAACGACCAACAATCTGTACTAATATTACTGCCAGACTCTCCTCTTATTAACTCTGGTGCAGCATAATTAGGGGTATATAAATGATGCGTACCATTCTGCTCATGAATGGAAATGTTATCTGCATCAATCAACCAGACTTGGTGATGCTCAACCGATTGAGAGATAAAAATATTATTGGGTGATAAATCACCATAGGCCATACCACGGCCGTGGAGTTTGGCAAGTGTACTCGCCAACTCCTTCAAAATAAGAATACGTCGCTTAAAGCCGCCTGTATTTCGATAAACTTCAAGATCTAAATGGCCATCATCCGTTAGAATAGAAAACTTATCTAAGGTATCTTCTAAAGACTCTAAGCCATCCATTAACTCCATTACATAACCCACACGGCTTTTAAGTTGAAGCATATCTAATGGACGTGCAATATTTAAAAAACGAAGATTGGCACGCATGACTTTTTGGATTTTCAGGCGTTGTCGCTTCACCTCATCATTGGATAGTGGTTTGCTAATTTTTACGACAATATTAGGATGATCCGTTGCCACAACCACCCCTTGCCCACCTTCTCCTAACTTTCTTTTCAAGGTATATGGCGTTTTTTTACTATCAAAAACTACTTGTGGTTTCTGTGGCTTCTCTATGGAATTCATATTTATGTCCTATAAATCAATGCAATCGTTTTATCATCAGTGTGATGTGGTGTATCCCAATCATGTAGCTGTTTTTTTAACCACTTCTTACCAAGTCTAGATTTTTTTTTATTTAAAGATGTATGCATAATAGGCAGAAATTGTTCTTCATTTACTAAGTCATCACTAATACCATCCGTCATCAAGACAATAGCATGAGTCGGTTCAGTTAGTGTCACACGCTCGCACCTCCAATCACTCATTTTTTGGGATATACCTAATCCCGTTGTCTCGTTACTAAATTTGACTTCGTCTCGACTCTGGGTACTACCAAAATGCTTGACTTGATAAAAAATCGCACCATCACCTAACTGAAATATCCGCGTTTCACCCGTTCGCAATCCCCATGCAAATAAGCAGGTAGCTACCGCATCACCAGGTGCTATATGACCCAATCTGTGTAACCAATTACGATAAATTGATAAAATTAATGAACGATCAGGTTCACTAAATTTACTTTTACGAACAACATGACAAACAGCTGCACAAGCCATGTGTGAACCTACTTCCGCATGACGGCGAGATCCCATCCCGTCACTTACTACTGCCAACCACTGATCACGCCAGACACGTATCAATACCGCATCTTGATTTTTTTGGCGAAGATGCTGATGACGCGGGCCAGTTACGGTTGCCGCGTATGCTTTAAATTGCATATCAAAAACTGCTCAAATCCAACTCATCATCATCTAGACTATCAAAATCAATTTTTAGTATTTGGTTTGGCATTGCACTACGAGAGCGGCTGCTAACACTCATGCTAACGGCACGAAAAAATCGCATCATGTCATCACCATGTTGATGTGATTCAAATAACGGGATTTCTGGATCGTTAATAAAAGATTTCAACATTTTTTTATCGGCATCATTACCAATAGCCATAGCCATACGCGTAGCTTTTTGAGCACGCTCAGATTGACTTAATTCTTCAAGAGCCATTTGCCAGCCATCATTATCTGGATAACCATCAGAGACTAAGACTAAAGTCGGGCGATATGCTCGTGATGGAATGCGTTCTTTATCTTCAAGCAACTGTGTAACCAAACGAAAAGCACTACCCATTGGCGTGCTACCAGATGCGATAAGCTCCTTAAGGCCTGTAATTTGATGCGCAGGCGTTAATGGAACATGCGCAACAGCACCTGCTTCACCAAAAGTTACTAATGCCACTTGAATCTCGGCATTGAGGCGACTTTCTTTAGCAAATGAAACCAACATACCTCTTAACGCCTGATTAAGCGCATCAATTTTTTCTCCGTCCATGCTCCCACTGACATCAGCCAAAATAATGACAGGTAATGGACGTGCGGTTTTTGCTGCAAACTGTTTCATATAAACAACCTTAAATTAGAGTAAACTTTGTGTGCTTCTTGGTGTTTATCACATATTTTTAATGTGAATGGCGGTGCTTGTGATTTTCGGGGCGAATAGCACGTAAATCTCTGTTGCGATAAGTAGTAATTATCACACCATCTACTGAAGTGAGTACTTGTATTCCTTCCATATTTTTTAGACCTGCTTCTTTATCATGAAAACGTTGAATTTCTTTTTTACCAATGACGTAAAATACGACACCACGCGCATAAATTTTGCGACCAAACATCAACACCAGCTCAATCATTTGTCGAGTGATACCACGTTTATTCATGCGAACCTCTGCATGCTTGGTAATATAAATACCTTCTAATACCGACACTAGATCACTACTCATGGCAAAATCTCCAGTTGAANNACCAGTTATCAAGCGTCTGTGAATTAGATAAACCTAACATTTTTGCGGCTGCACTTTTGTTACCATCGTGATAATTCAAAGCGGCTTGTATGTAAGCCATCTTTGTTTGTTGAATAATTTGGTAGATATCCACTGGCTCATTTAAATTTATATTATTAGTCAAAGGATCAACGACAGGTTTATTACGTTGAATCATTGCTTGTTGTAAGTGTTCATCTGTTATTTTAATAATTTTTGGATTCCATACAATTGCCCGAAGTAACGTATTGGCGAGTTCACGAACGTTACCAAGCCAAGTTTGTTGCTGTATAAAGCGTTTAGCGGAATTTGACAGCTCTTTCGGAGTAAAATCTGGATCACTCTTCATATCTTGATTCGCTTTTTCTAGCAGTATTGTTGCGAGTGGCAAAATGTCTTCTTTACGCTCTTTAAGACTGGGTAACTGAATTATTCCAACAGCTAGGCGATAAAATAGATCTTCTCGAAATGACCCATCATCAACCATTTGCAACAAGTCTCTATGAGTTGCAGCAATAACTCTAACATCCACTCTAATTGGCTTTGTATCACCTACTCGTATAACTTCACCTTGCTGTAAGACACGTAACAATTTAACTTGTGCTGATAAAGATAACTCACCAAGCTCATCAAGAAATAATGTCCCATTGTCTGCAATCTCAAAATAACCTTGTCGCTCTTTGATTGCACCAGTAAATGCCCCTTGAGTATGGCCAAACAACTCTGAGTCAATAAGAGATTCAGGAATTGCACCACAATTAACGGCAATGAATGATGATTTAGAACGAGAGCTTGCCTTGTGAATTGCATTAGCCAACACTTCTTTGCCTGTTCCTGTCTGCCCTTGTATTATTACAGGGACATTACGAGGAGCTACGAGTTGTGCCAAACGAATTGCTTGCATCATTTGTTCTGATTTAGCAGGAATAAGATCAAAATGTGTAGTGATATATGGAATTTGATCGTGCAAATGTATCAGCTTTCGGTCATGCTTTTCTTTTAGTGAAATATGATAAGGTAAATCTAGGTACTCAACCCCTCGTTCTTTCGAATTTTGTATTAAAACGGCATCATAAACACCCGTTCCTAGAAGTAGCCATGTTGCACTCATTGCTGATGTGCCAGATGTCACATTAAAATATAGTTGGTTACTCTCATCATTAAGTTCCGTGACTAACTTTTCCGCCGCTCGATAAATAAATTTATAGTCAGTTGGGTTTTTATTATCTGTGTGGTAATAGATTGTTATTAGTATGTTAAATTTTTCTTGAGATAGATATTGACGCAACCAAGTTTCAAAACATTGAGTCTGCTCATTTTTTCGATTACTAAGTAAATGAACTTCTTGAAAGTGTATTTGTGAACACGTCAAAATAGACGTAATAGCACTGTGTATTTCCCCTGTTTTCTTTTGGGGATCTTTCAAGTCATTGTCACCAAGCCATGACAGCAAAATNNAAAAATAAATTACAACTATCTCTAAGATAAAAAATAACCTACAACACCTTTATAAACTCTAAAGATATAAATCAAGTTTTTGATGTTGTAACTATCAAATAACTATAGGTGTTATATCAATTATTTCTGCTTCTTTCATTAATTTTTTCAATTTTTGATCGAAAACTTTTACAATCAGGTGTAGATTCAAGCTAAACTAAATTTTAGGTCGCCAGCCCAAGTTTTGATGCTTTCAAAATGGCTGCCTGATTTATCCCAATCAATTCATACGATAAACTCAACACACATCAAAAAGGTGGATATGCTGCGCGTCTATTTCGAGTGCATCCCTCAACGGTGCTGATATTGCTAGTTAAAAATAGCAAACACCATCTACAGAACTTAGCGTACTTTATAATCCGTTTTCTGAGTCGCCCCCAATAGTACCTAGAAAATGGACTGATAGAAACCTACGACAAGGCATACAGCGAAAACACATATAAGGCCGCCCTCGCTCGGCTAGTTGCTACGTACAACAACTCATCTTGAGTCAGGCTATGTTTAGTTAAACCCACTAAAATAACCACATCCGACTCTAAGCCTTTAAAACTTTGTACTGTGCCTATACGCACTTTACCCTTTACCATCACATTCATTTCGGTATGTAAATCAACGCCGTTTAATCCTGCTGCCCATGTTGATTGTGAGTTGGTATGCCGATATGGTGAAAGAATAACTATACGCTCAGGTGCAACCGCCTCTTCAACAATCAATTGATGCAATGTTTGGCGTAACGCCTCAGCCATCACATCAAAGCTTTGACAAATAGTCAGGTGTGGATTTTGGCCTGTATGTACTGCAAAAGTGGGTGTAGGACATTTTCCTAAACGTACTGCTAATTCACCAATCGGTTGCGTATTGCGTAAATTAACCTCTAGCGGCATGACTTCGCCCTCAAACGGAGCTTGCCATTGTTGATTGTCATGAAAAATAGTCTGATAGGTATCGTAAAAGCAGTACCAACTAAAGTCATGATTCATCAGTGATTCTAAGGCAATCCACCATGTAGGGCTTAGGTCTGCTGCCTCATCAACAATTAAACTGTCATAACGGGTTAGCAGCTTCTCGGCTGCCATCATGAGTAGTTCGGGGCATTCGTCATTAAAAAACTGTCGGCGTTGTTGCTCATCATTAGGTACTTGATAGCTAAGCCCTGCCTGTAAACACAACACACGCACTAACTCATGAAAATGTAATACAGTGATTTGTGATTCATAAGCAGATAGTTGCTCGGCAAGTTGTAAGGCCAGTGCTTTGTTATAGCAGGTCAATAAGACTTTTTTGCCTTGTTGCGCATGTTCCCGCGCCATCATAGTAGCTAATAATGTTTTACCAGAGCCAGCACCGCCTTCGACCAATAAGCGTTTTTGAGTTCTTAATAAACGTAATACACGAATTTGTTGCTCTGTGGCTTGGTGTAATTGGGTAACTGCGTCATCCAATGTATTGGCAAGGGGTACAAGAAGTAAGCAGTCTGGTGCTAATAATTCTTTAAGGGTATTTTGCTGAATCTTTGTCCATACAGGTGATGATGTTTGCCTAATGTCGGCAAACATTTTTTCTAGTTGTGGCAAAGGATTGCTTAGTGCATTTCGGTCAAAAATAAAGTGTGAGCTAGGGGCTTCGGCAATCACAAGCTGTTTTGGCCATTTTACATCGGGAAACCAAACCGCGTGAGTGATGGTTAAGTTTTCTAATGTGGTTTTACCTAAACGTTTTTCGAGCTTTTCGATTAAGGCAAAACGATTACGCCGTGCTTGGCTAAAGGGTGATTGTTTCATTTGACGGCCAGAGGCATAAAACCAAACGCCCTCGGTAATATGCACTTGACCTGCTTTGATTTCAAAAACAACTACGCCGTACTGTGGATGAAACAAAACAATGTCTGCCTCACCTACTTCTTCACCATGATAGCCCGCTTTGCGCCATTCAACGGTGTTAAAAACCTGCCAAGGCGTGGGTAGAGCTTTTAACGCCGCTAGCACTTTTGCTTCGGCAGCATCGCCTGTTTTTTTTGCTGCCATAAGCCGTGAATTGTCTGAAAAACCATGCATTCGTGTATTCCTATTTGGCTAACTTGTGCAAAACCTTAAACACAACACTTTCTTGGCTGCTGCTTTTTAAAAAGTCTTGAATGGTCATACGAATATTCCTTGTTGAGCATAGTGATAATGCTCCGTGTAACGACTTTCTAATAATGACAGCGTCAGTAATGTGGCAACGGCTTTTTCTGGAGCTGTTTCGTTAACTAATAATTGAGCCGTATCTATTAAACGCGTAAAGCTAGAATCAAAATTTGCTAATGCCTGTTTATACGGTAAGGCTAAATGCGCTGTAAAATGCTTTTGCAAATCTTCGGTTTGAGGATTAACTGCCACTAGGGACTTTTCAAAGGAAATCAAAAAATCTTGGCTAGGCTTTAATAATTCATTAAGTTTGGCCTGTAAATAGCTGTTCCACCAATCTGCTAGCGGATGTTCTGACGGTAAAGAGATATGTAATTTAAACGCAACAGAGATACTCTCAAAACTTTGTTCGCCTATTTGTCGTAGCCATACATCTTTAATGCGCTTTTGTATTTCTGCTGCATTTAAACCCAACAAGCGATACATATTCATGCCTTTTACAAACTCTTGTTCAATACAGGCTCGCTCTAAAAATTGTTTTGCCTTATGAAGCCGTGTCTGAATATCAGATAACTTTGGGCGAATATCCCATTCTTTTGGCCAGTGATGAATCTGAGAAACCCACGGATTAAGCGGTGTTTTTTGCGCACCTAATGGAGCTAATAAATACTGCCAAAAATCTTGTTTAAATTGTTGATGTTGCTCTTTATTCATTTGCCCAAAATCAACACATAACACATGAAGCGTTAATTCGTCTTCTTCATTACCTAACTCTTTCCATAAAGCCAATACATGACTTTCGGCGCGTTTGCGTAACTTGACTTGCTCTTGCGGTGGGCAATGGGTCACCACAAACACCAAATGAGCTTCACTCAAAAAGTCTGCTTCTTGTAACACTTCTAAAAAGTCGGTGAGTCGTTGTTGATTTGTTTTACCATCTAGCCTACTGGCATCTGTAACATACACCAAGCCTAAATTATGATGTCCTGCCATGATGTCGCTTGCATCACTTTCTGCAATATCATCTTCGCCCGAGTTCCAACCAGGTGTATCAATTAAAAATAGGCGCATAGGGACTTTTTCTTCACTGTAGCCATCACCTTCTGGCAAAATAAAACGCGGCTCAGGTACAGATAAACGCAAACGGTGCTTTTCTGGTTGGTAGTCTTGGCAGTCTTTATCCTCCCGATGAGGAAATTTGCTAAGTTTTTTTACAACTTTAGCCTCGCTATAATCTGCTTCTCGTTCAATAACGGTTAACTCGGCTTGTTCGCCATAGGTCATTTCGAGCTGTAATTTTGTTTGACGTTCAATAGAACTCACAGGAAATAAATCAGCTGGAATGACTTCGTTTAATAGCTCTTTTAGGAGGCGCGTTTTGCCTGCCGAAAATTCACCCACTATTCTTGCCGTTAAACATCCATCTTTTAATTGTGTTTCTTTTTCCATTTTTTTGGCAAAGCTTTGTAAAGCCGCTACGGTAATGGCTGTGTAATTCGTTGTTTTGCTCATGGTGTTATTTAATCCATTGATATTTAAGTTTTAAATGAAAAATTCTGCAAAGTGTTTATAAGGTAACGACCATCGTTAACCAGTCGTTGTGCGGCTTTATGCCAACCATAGTGATGCAAGCAGTTAATTTTTTTTTGGGATAGACCTGTTGTTAATAACGCCAATAGTGCATTAACTGTATTGGGGTTATTAATCTCCCCTTGCGTCCATTCATCTTGGGCTTGGGCAAAGGCCATCATCATAGACAAACTTTCTTTAGCGTGTTGATACGCTTCGTTATGGCCTGATAGCAATAAAGGTGCAAGTAACAAATGATGATTTTTAGCTCCCCAACAATTGGGATTTGCGTGTTTGTCGTCCTCTGCAACAGCGGCAACCGTTTCTATAATTAATGATTGACTATGCTGGTTTAGGTCGGGATAACGTGCGCCTAAGCTATAAAAAGTATGCCAATATAATGGTTGCACGTGCAGTAAATTTTGACGATGAATAGGTAAATTTTCATCAATGGCATCATCAATAACACGCAAACACAAATGAACTTTGGCGCAGTCTTCTAACGTGGTTTGAATGTCTTTTGATATAGGTTCGTTTAGCCAAGGCTCAGCCAACATAGTTAAAAATGCAGGAATATTATCAGCCAATTGGGTGAGTCTTTGGCGTGCGTGTTTAGCAGTTGCATTTGTAGCGCATGGCTGAATTTTTTCAATTTCTTGATGCAGTGTTGTTTGTATGCTTTTTTGAAGTTCCGTGAGCATCATTATATTTGGTCGTCCTATTCAAAATTGAGAAGTTCACTTAATAACTCAATTGCTTTGATTAACTCAGGAGGTGGCATCGACGCGTCTATTTGAGTGGGTAGTGGTTTTTCCAATTGATATGTTTTCTTCTCAGCATCTTGTTTTATTTTGACTGATAACTTGGCTAAATTTGCCATATAGCTATCTACAGCACTACCAATGGTCATGCTCAAAAAATTGCTTAATTGCTTATCTTGGTGGTTTACCATGCAATCCACCAATCCCTAACACCACATTTTTCACAATGAGCTGATTGAATAAACGATATATGATGACATTGCCAACACTGCTTTCTTCCCATCGGAACACTCGAATCTGATGTGTTCATTACTTGTACTTTCCTCGCTATTAACTCACTATCTTTTTTTATAAGCTCAATCTCTAAGTCGGCTATTTTTTCATCTCGCTCTTTAAGCTGTTGCCCTAATTTATTTTTTTCTTGTTGAGCTAACCATAATTTATCTTCTACAGCGGCTATTTTTTGCTCAGTGATAGGCAAACGTCGCTGATATGTTGCTAAAACAGTCTCTAAGTCCTTTATATTACGTTTTGATGTTTCTTCTTGCTTGTTTGCTTTTGCTATTTGCTTTGCTAAATTTGCCATGTAGTCATCTAAGGCACTGCCAATGGTCATGCTCAAAAAACTGCTTAATTGCTTATCTTGGTGGTTCATTTTTAAGCATCATCCTAAATCAACATATTTTGCTACCCGCTCTTCACTAAGTACAAAATCGCCTTCATTTTTTAGTCTAGCCATAAGAAACCCATTGATACGCCAACCCAGCCAGACAGAATTACTTTTAAGCACATCATAATTATCTGGCTTTATTAGCCCACCTTCTCTACACCCCCACCTTTCGAGGCATTCCATTTGTTGAGTACTAATAACCATATATTTTATCATCGCATTAGGTATAGCTACCTTAGACAATAGCTTACTCACAGCATCTTCCATGTCTTTGATTTTTGTATTAGCTAACATTAAATCGGCTTCTGCTTCTTCTAATTTTTTACTTAAGGCTGCAAGCTCATTATCATTTTTACGAAGTTGCTCCTCTACGCTAAACAAAGCCCTATCTTTTGCTAGTAAATCTTGTTTAAGACTAAGCTGTTCATTTTTATACTTTTCCTCTTTAAGACAACTCAACTCTGCCACGCTCACCATATAGCTTTCGGCCAATACTCCTAGCGTCTGCTGTAAAAATACAGCTAGATTATTTTCATTATCTAATTGGCTGGCTTTTTCATGAGTCATGTTAACTCCCTCCCTTTTAATCTAACTTGACGTATTTGGCGACATGCATTAGTGGACTTACTACATTGTTTCCTTCTTGTTTTAATTTTGAAACAATAAAACCATTAACCCCAAAACCTAGCCAAGCAGAATTAACTTTAACGACATTATGGTTATTTTTCTTTATCAATGCTCCTTCTCTACAGCCCCACTCCTCAATTTTGCCTCTAAATTTTGGGTCTTTAAGCATAAAGTGTCCTACCATTTTTTTAGGTATAACTACCTTGGACAATAATTTACTCACAGCATCTTCCATGTCTTTAATTTTGGTGGCAGCAACAGCTAAAGACTTCTCAAGTGCAACACTTTCTTTTTTTACCTCTTTCAACTCATTTTCTTTGTTACTAAGCTGTTTTTCTAACTCAGGTAGTCTCTTCACCTTTTCCTGAATCTCTCGATTTTTTGTATTAGCCAACACTAAATTGGCTTCTGCTTTTTCTAGTTTTTTTCTTAGGGCTGCAAGCTCATTATCTTTTGCCTTTAAATCTTGTTTAAGGCCAAGCTGCTCTCTTTGATGCTTTTCTTCTTTGAGGCAACTTAACTCAGACAAATTCAACATATAGCTTTCGGCCACCCCACCTAATGTGTGCTGTAAAAATCCAGTCAGCTTATCGCTCTCTACGGAGCGATTTGTGGCATAACTCATGTTAACTCCTTATTTATTAATGCTATTTTTTACTTTGATTCTTGTTTTTTATTGGCTAAATTAGCCATATAGTCATCTAAAACACAGCCAATGGTTATACTTAAAAAATTGCTTAATTGCTTATCTTGGTGGTTCATTTTTTATAAATCTCATTAGTCTAAATTGACGAACTTAGCTATTCGCTCACCTTCACTTCCAGTCAAACCGAACGTACAAGGCGAATTTGATATGCATTATTGGGTGTTGCGGTATAAGAAGACTCCAACTTAAAATTTACAACATATACATGAGGTTGCTGAATACCCGCAATCGCTTTGGTCGTTGATGTCCAGTAAGTGTTTGCATAACCACCATTTTGAATAGTAGTCATATTTAGTAGAAAATCATCCTTTGCCTTTAACAACAAAATTAGGCTTAACTCGTCACACGTAGGTAGTCGCCAATCATGATAACCACACCACCCTTTAGCATTAACTTGCTTGACCCACTCTTGCGCTTGTTGCCAAGTAAGCCATTTAGCAGGATGAG
This sequence comes from Moraxellaceae bacterium UBA2032, assembly GCA_002333125.1. Classification (GTDB taxonomy): domain Bacteria; phylum Pseudomonadota; class Gammaproteobacteria; order Pseudomonadales; family Moraxellaceae; genus Agitococcus. The sequence continues at coordinate 20,875 of DDBM01000193.1, forward strand.
GAAAGCCATCTGTTTTTGATGTGTTCACCGCCCACATAAGCTTTTTATAGTTATCTAAAACGGCTGCCCATTGCAATTCAGTATTTGTCGCCCCCACTCTAAAGCCCATTTTTTGCCAACCTGCAAAATATTGAGTGACGGGCTGCTCAGGTAATAGCTTGGGCTTTTGTACTTGCGTTTGTTTAGCAACCATAGAAGCTAATTCAGCCTCTGCTTTTTCTAATTTTTTTCTTAGGGCTGCAAGCTCATCATCTTTTGCTTTTAAATCTACTTTTAGATTAAGCAGCTCTTTCTGATGCCTCGGCTCTTTGAGAGAGCTCAACTCAGCCAAGCTCACCACATAACCCTCAGCTAACGTCCCTAGTGTCTGCTGTAAAAACTGCGTCAGTTTATCGCCCTCTACGGGGCGATTTGTGGCACAACTCATGTTAACTCCTTTAAAACATGGTTTAAGGCAATGGCTTCTTGCTGTAGTCGCGCTAGTGTGGTGGCCTTTTCTTGAGGTGCTGCTTGCATTTGTGCCACTAGACTATCTACCTCTTGCATTCTATCTACCAAGGTTTGCTCAACATAATTTGTCCAATACTGCTTAACTCGTGCCAGTAATAGCGTTGTCATGCTGGTACTTTGTTGGTCAAAACTGCGTAACCATTGGTTTTGTGCGCGCTCAGCATGATGGATAATCGTTTGTACTCGTTGCGCTGTTAGCTCTGATTCTGCCTGTTGTTTACGTTCAATTAATTGCCCGCTGACTTTTTCTAGGTCTGCTTGCAAACGTGCTTGCTCTTGTTGATTTTGCGCTAATGCCCAGCCCGTTAATTGGCGTTCGTTGGCCATATCTTCTTTACGAGCTAACTCTCGGCGTATTTGGTGAATTTGATTGTCTAATTCACCAAGTGCGCGCTCTTGTTCTGCACGCGCTTGTGGGTCAATCACCTCTACTTCGCTAGGTTGCTCACCAAATAAGCCACCAATGCGCTCTCCCCAGTAACCTAAAGACAGCACTTCTAACATACCTAATTTTTCCATTACAGGGTGTGCTTTGCCTATATTTTTTCCCATTTTAGCGGCCTTTGACGCCTTAATACCCGTGGCCACACCTTTGGCTACGTTTTTGGCATTCATTGACACATTAATAACTTTTGCGCCTTTACCTGCCAGTGCAGCCGCTTTAGAACCCGCAACAGCAGGATTAACAAAGATTAATCCTATGTCCGCTATTTCACCTAGCATACGGCCTATTGCCGCACCCGATCCTCCTTGAGTCCGCTCAATAATACGCGGTAATGGCTCGTAGGCGACTTGTTGGCGATGCATAAGCATCTCGCGTAATGCTTGTTCTTCTTGTGTTAAGTCCACGTCATCAATGGATTGCAACTGCTCGGCTTTTACTGCTATTTCTTGTTGCTTAGTGGCTAATGCTTGTTGCAATTGATTTAGCTTAGCAACCTCCAAAAAGTCATTTACATCTACCGTTTCGGGAGCAGGTAAACGCAAATTCAATTGCTCAACAGCAACAGGCGGAAGATTTAACTCTCCATAGCTTACCGATTGTTGGCTCATGGTTTCTGCTAGGTTAGAGAGTTCTGTGCGTAATACTTCTGCACCTTGGTTAATAAAATCCTGCCAATCATTTTCATTTTGCAAGTCATTGGCAATCAATTGTAAATTTTGACGTAATTGTTTACGTTGAGTAGCTGCCCAAGAGCTGCCCTCATTTTCTACTTTTTTATATTCTTGTTGTTGTTGTTCGTATAATGATGTTTTAAATGCTAATAAGGACTGTTTACGCTGCATTAACTCTGCGTGTAATTGACGTGCTGATTCTTCGGAGCGAACTTCACACGACTGCTGTTCTGCCGCATTTAACCCTAAAGCATTTTGCAAAGTAGGAACTAACTCTGCTTTAAAACGACTAAGACGTATATGGCTAATATCGTCTTTGGCACGACTAATAAACTCAAGTATCTCTTCGCGGCCATGACCATGATGACTTGCCGTTGCCAATCGAATTTTTAATGCTGTTTTTTGCTCAATTTGTGCTGCCCATTGCTGCAAATTAGGAGACTTTTCTCCTCTCGCAATCGCGGCTTCTACTTCATCCCAACGAGTAACAATCACTTTAACTCGCTTACCATATTCACGAATACGCTTAAGCATATTCAAATCACTTAGGCTTGGGCCACGAGGCTCAACCAAATAAAGAATAGCATCGGCTTGTTGAATTTGCGCCAAGGTGTACGCATGATGCGTCTCTGAAACACTACCCAAACCAGGCAAGTCAATTACAACAACGTCTTGTAACCAATCTAATGCTAAGGCTAATACCGCACAAGCTGCTCCTTGAGGTGCTTGAGTGGTCACACGCTCAAAGTCCGCCGCCTCTAATGGTAATTGGCTGCCATCCGTACCAATAAGACTCATCGCACGCTCATCGCCATATTCTAAAAAGGTAGGCAGTGCGGTTGCTTCTTCAATGGCGGTAAATAACAGTTTTTCGCCAAGTAGCATATTAAGCAAACTACTTTTACCAACCGAAAACCCGCCAACCAGTGTGACGCGTAATGGGCTATCAGCATGTAAGGTTTGTGCAGCCAATTCTGCTATAGGTTCTTGCCATGCGGTTGGCAATGTGGTTTCGAGTAAATTTAATAATTGTTCGGTTCTGTTCATGAGTTAATAATCCTTAAATTTGTTATCTTTTTTTAAAACTCTGGTTTAAGTTAAACCAGAGTTTCTAATATTTTCTAAGTTACTTAACCCACTAACGCTGTTTGAGTTAAATCTAATAACTGCCCAACTTCGTCTTGTGCCTTTTGTAACTCTGCTTGGCGTTCGGCTACTTGTGTTTTTCCTTGTTGTAATAACACTTGCACTTCTTCACGCTTTTGGCGTTTGGCATTTAACGGCTCTAAGTATTGCTCTTGTACACAAGCCTCCAACAAATTCATTTGGTCAGCAAATATTTGATGAATTGACTGTTTGGCATGGTCTTGTAAATACCGAATTCTCTGGTCTAACTGGCCAGCCGTGCTATTGACTAATTTACGCGTTGTTTCCTCTAGTATATTGGCGTGTTCATTAGCCATTTCACGCTCATACTTGGCTTGGTCACGCATCAAAGAGGCCATTTCTTTTTCGTATTTCTTTTGCGCCATTTCAAGAGACATACGGCGATTCGTTTTTTGTTGTTCCTCGGCTATAATTTGCTCAAGGCGTTCTTCTTTATTATCCAACACCTCTTTTTGGCTAGCCAATTGCTCTTTCCACGCATTCACATTACTGTAATCAGAGTATTCTTCACGCTCGTATTTAGGACTGGAATACATTCCACCCTCTGAAACTTTGACTCGACGACTTCCTGTTTTTGGTGATGGTTGCGACCCTAACATTTCTATTTGACGCTCAGCGCGCAAAACCGCTTGTTGAGCCATATCCAGCTTCGCTTTATCCGTCATATTCATAGATTTTTCGGCTTCGATATTATCAATCTCTGCCTCACGTGCTTTGACTGCCTGCTCTAATTCAAGAGCCTTGGCGTGGTACTCTTCAATAGCACTAAAATCCATCTCTAAGCCCACATCTAAGGTAGGCAGGCTAATATCAACTTTGTTTAAACCTGACTTTAATTGGTTGGCATGTTTTTTCATTTTATCGGCATAGTCGGTACGCAAACCTTCTAAAGCGTTTGCCATTTTGGTCTTTTCTTGCTCCCAATGACTTGCGACTTGTTGAGACACCTTTTCAAATTCAAGTTGCAGTTCATCAGGCAAGCCGATTTTTTTGACTTTTTTAGCCATCATCTTTTCGACATAACGCTTATCAACCTGTAGCTCAATCTCCGCTTTTAAGGTCGCCAATGGCGCAACCAGTTGCTTTTCAATCGTCTCTGATAATGTTTTCGCTGCGTTTTCATGCTCACTTTTAGACTCTGCTGTCACCGTCCGCATCTCTAAATCAAGATTTTTAATGTCTTGGTCAAAGATTTCAAGATCGCGCTGACGCTCTTCTAAGGTTTCCGTGGAAGATAATTGACTGAGTTCGTCGGCAATTGTTGCCGCTAATTGCTCTTGGATATGAGTCAACTGCTGTAAGGGTTTTAAATAAATTTGTTCTAATGCCTCGCCCGAACTAAACATATCGCTAATACGTTCAGCTAATACATCAACGCCCGAACGAGACTTTTTAATCGGGTCATCACCCAATGCCCATCCCGCACTGACCCCCAACAAATGATCCTTATTGGTCAATAGCTCTAATTCAG
>DDBM01000193.1:25288-27812 GCA_002333125.1 Moraxellaceae bacterium UBA2032
TATAGTCTAAGGTTTTACGCATATCGGAGTGCTCAGTATCTAGCTCCGTTCCCCATTTTCTTAGCACTGAGTCATCTGTCCATTCCATATCTTTTGCTGGGCGACCATCTTGGTAGTGAATTCTAATAAAACGCTCAGTTTTGCCTTCGGGCAAGGCTTTAACAAAGGTGTTAATCGCTGTTGTTGCTTCCAATGCCGTTGGCAATAAACGAATATCTAACAAGGCATTAACTAAGCTAGATTTACCGCGTGAAAACTCACCAATCACCACTAATAGCACTTGGCTGTCAGAATCAAGTGCTTTGCTTAACTCATCAAATTTAGCATGAGAAGTTTTTAACTCTTGACTACCAAACTGCTCAAACAATTCATGAGTTCTTTTTAAGTAATCACGCGTTTCTTGAATACGTGCTTGACGGATATTTAAACCTTGCTCTAAAACATTGCTCATAATTCAACTCCTAGCTAAACAAACTTTTTGTTTTATCTTTATGTAAAAATATCATCTAAACCTATTTTTAATGGTTTAGATGCTTTGATAATCTAACACTAACGCCATAGTTTTAATAACTTTTGTAGCAAGGATTGTGGTGTATTAAGCATTTGCGTTTCTAACCTCACGCCTTTGCACTTTTGGCACGACTTAGGCAAAAATACAACATCACTGGGTTGATATATCACTTTATGCCAACCACAGTCTAAACACGTTACTTTGATATTACCGATGGGGATTACCATGACCGCCCTCCTTTATGCGTACTTAAAAGTCACTCATTAACTCATCTAATTCTTCTTCGCTCAGTACTTTTATAAGCTCATCAAGGGCTGCTTTTTCTTGTGATTTATGGTTATTTTTTTCAAATAAATTTGCTACTGCACCAATAACAAAATCAAACGGTGAGGGTTGATGACCAGTAATACCACGCTCCATTGGATTTTTAATAAAGCCTTGTCGCGGTAGTTGCTCTATTTCTTCCTCTGTCATGCCCGTAACAACTTTTGCTTTTTCAAATAGCGGTTCTAGCTGTTGTAATAATTTGGGCGGCAAAATGTCGCCTAACTGTTCTTCGACTAGGCGCAGGGTTAAGGCTTGGGCTAAATTGATGCTGCCTGTGTTGGTGTCTTCGATACGATGCCAACGCCAACTAAGCGGCATACTTTGGAGGCACTCTAATGGAAATACGTCTTCTAAGACTTTTAGGTCACGTTGAACGGTACGTAAATCAACCAAAATCCCTAGTTCTTCTAAATGGTTTTTGACTTGGCTGCTAGAAACATAAGCCCCTTTTAGTAGGTAACGTACAATATGCCATTGGCGTTTGATTGTTTTTGAGGATTCTGTACTCATCTTTCCTTGCACACTTTATTCTGTTGTTATCCTAACTATCTCACTTGCCAAACTAACAGACAAGCGAATAAATGATTTTGCTGATGCTAGTACGACTTAGTTTGACGTGCTTCATACTTTGTCAAGCTGCCCTCTTTAAATGTCCTTAAATATAAAAAGGTTATATTACTCATGGCATCATTCGTCAATCGAATTTCTAACAACACCGCTAATAAGGGGAGCAAACCAAACAAGGGTGGCATTATTTAGAAGTCGATACCTCGCCAGTCACCCGCATATTAGTCACTCTAGATAATTAGTGGCAGTGACTACATCGCCGCTAAAAATGCCTTAGTTAGGGTTTTTAGTTCCTGTTTTCGGTGTAGAATAACAATGTTGTCACCCTTTATTAACCAAAAGTACCGAATGAGGTACAAGGTGAATGCTCATGATNNTGTGGGCTTTTTATGCCTGATAATTTTAGCGATAACCGCTCATACCCTGTTAAATGGTCAACATTTACACCTGACAGCCAGCATTGATGGTCAAGAGCAGATGGTCTTAGACTTACGCCCCAACACCAAATAAACAACACAATGCCCTTCAAGTGAAGGGCATGACTAAAACTATTGGCTGATTAAGACTAAAGCATCGGTGAAGTCTTGTTGGCGTTAAAGTGACTTTTTTCTGATTTTTAATAAGAGTCCTTTATCTCGCTTCATTCTTCATTTAGGTTTATTTAGATTAGTCTCAGGGTTGCGTATTTTTTATGATTAAATGCCCCTCGCCTGCGTTTGATGCAGGTCATCAGTTAGTAAAAGAAATATTTAAGGCGTACACCAAAGCCGATAGCCAACGCGTTGTGCTTGATGCCCGTTGCGATTTAGCACAGGCCGTGGATTTAGTGAAGAATCTATCGACACACGCTGTTTATATGGCATGGCGGTTTGATCATTGTATTGTATTGGAAATCGTCAGTAAAAAAGAAAACGAAGCCAAATACCAGCAACATGTTGATGTTATTATTTCTGGTGAAAACGCGTATATGAGCGATGTTGACTGTAAAGCGTGGTTGGCGATGGTCTCCACAAAGGCGGTCACTTCGACTCAAGAAAAGCTGACATTTGATGTTGACTCAACGATGGTCATACACACAGAAGTTCATAGCGTTTACACTAATTCGGTGTTGTCTTTTTC
>DDBM01000250.1:0-3101 GCA_002333125.1 Moraxellaceae bacterium UBA2032
CTTGCACATAACGTAAAGGCTCGCCATCACGCGAAAAAACCACATCTACACGCGCCAATAAGCCTTGTCTTTGATACTGCTCTAATTCTTGTTGGCAGAAATAATCGACATCTCTCTGGCGTTCGCCAAAAATCAACCAGCAATGACGAGGATTGTTTTGTACGACACGTTGACGAAGATGCGCCAATCCCCCCGCCAAACCTGTGCCATTGGCAATTAAAACTAAGGGGCGATGCTGATTGTTAGCAATATGAAATGAGGGATTATGACGAATACGCAATGCGACTTCTGTACCCAAAGCGGATTGTGTCAGCATGCCAGAACCAAGACCATAACCACCCTCGGGTCGTTGCTGTAAACGTACTAACAAGGCAATATGATCAGCCGTTACATTGGCAATGGAATAATCACGCAAGGGTTGTTGGTCGTTGATATGAAGCTGTATTAAATCACCCGCTTGCCATGTTTCAGCCAACGAATTAACGGGAGTTAACTGAAGATAATAAACGGGCGCACCTAAACTATTCGGGTTTAATAATTGTTGACTGTGAATTATCCACGGACTAAAGGCGGACTCTTGCCACGCATCAGGCATCACATTTTGACAATGCGTACACTCCGCTAAAGCATTGCCCCATGAGCTAATCGCTTGTTTATCGCTATTATCTACACGAATATAGTCAAAATATGGTTGCGCACCTTGCGTTTGCAACCACGCATTTAGCTCGCCGCCAAAAGCACAAAACTTAGGATAATGACGACTACCCAACGCCAATAAACCATAGCGTAAACCTGTTAACGGCAAAGCTTGTGCCATAACCCGTCGGACAAATAATCGCGCTGAATCGGGAGCTTCACCATTGCCATAAGTGCTGACAATCAACAACAGTTGCTCTGCTTGTTGCAACATCGCTGCTGTGAGTTGCGCCAAAGGCAATTCTTGTACTGACAAACCCGCTAAGCGTAAAGTTTTAGCGGTATGTTGAGCTAGATGGTGGGCGTAACCTGTTTGGGTGGCGTAAGCAATCAGCCAAGTTTGTTGCGCAACCATCACAGGCAAGTGACGGCGGCGATATTGCCAATAGACCGCCACACACAAGATGATATAAGCCAAAACTAATGCAGCAGCCCACAGCACTTTTTCTACTACTAAGGGTGCCAACATTATTGTGGCAACACCTCTAAGGTTGCTGCATAGGAATAACGCTTTTCAGGCATTTCGACAGGCGCACCTTCGATTTTCATTGTCGGTGCTGAGGGATAACTTAATTTGAGCCAATACATTTCGGCAAATGGCCACGTCACATTAAATTCGCCTTGAGCATTGGTGGTCGCGGTAATTTCATTCAACACGCCACGATAACGCACGCCACCCGCGGCAATCGTCACCACGGCATTGGCTAAAGGTTTACCGTCAAATAATACGTTGAATGTGCTTATTTCTTTAGCAAACAATTCGTTAGGATGACTCAAGGCAACCAATTCCAAGCCTTGACCGACGGGCTTTAATACTGAGTCGCTAGGTTTTCCAGAAGTAACAAAGGTATCTAAACGATTAAAGGTGCGTGACACTTTGACATCTTTGGCTTCGACGGGAATTTCTGTCGCCATTTTGTCTTCTGACCCGCGCCAGCGTTTTTGTTCACCATTTAAGATGTAATTCGCCATGACGTTTTGTGAGTCTAAACGGATTTTGTAAGTGCCTTTTTGCGATAATTTAATATCTGCTGAGCTACGGAACTTTCCTTTAGACGTGCTTTCAGGAGCAATCGTTGAACCATCGGGCGCGGTAATTTGCAAACCCTCTAAAGCTAAAGCATTGCTATCAAAGTCAAATAAATTTTCAGAAGTCGCGGCATCAATCGTCACCCATGCTTCTTTCGCTTCTATTTGAGTGCTTGAAGGCAAGAGCCATTGGCGATGTGCTTGTGCGCTTGGCAACACGGCCAATAACGATACGGCCAATACAACTTTTTTTATAACGGCTACCATGATGTATTTTTCCTGTTACGGTTTGATCTGCAAACTAACTACGCCTAATTCTTCTTGGCCTTTTACACTCGTTTGGACTGGCTTTTTCGCAGGCCAATCAAACGGCAAACGCACTAATTCACGGCCACCTGCTTCACGCGCTGCTTCAACTACCAACTCATAACTACCTGCCGCTAAAGTTGCCAATGGCGCATCTGTAGCTTTAAAAACTAAACCATGCTCACCCACCGCACGCGTTGCGCCCGATACGCCATCAACAGGCATTGCCAATTCGCGGCCATTTTTACGCCACCATTGACGTAAATCTTTCAGCCATTTTGTACCGCCGTTATCGCGTTTTTTTAGGTCATACCAAACCGATAAATTGGCAACAAACTGTTGATTCGGTTGTTCTATCCAAATAGCCACATAGGGACGATGATATTCAGCCACTTTTAATTGTGGCAAATTGACTTTAACAGCTAAATCGCCCGCATAAGCCGTGCTACCCAGCCACAACACACTGGCCACTAATAGACGATACTTCATAAATTTCTCTCTTAATGAACAAACAAAATCATGAGCAAGGCAGGCAATAACACGCCCAAACCAACAATAGGCCATACTAAAGGCCGATTCACGGCATGGAATTTAAGAATCAATATACCCGTCAAGGAAAACAGCAGACAAGCAACAGCAAAAACATCAATAAACCAAGCCCACGCTACACCCGTATTTCGGCCTTTATGCAAATCATTGGCGAATGAAATCCAGCCTCTATCGGTTACCTCATATTCAAATGAGCTATCAATTAAGGAAAAACGCAACCATGCATCGCCGCCAGCACGTGGCATTGGTAAATACACTTCTTCTAATGACCACTCCGCTTCTTGGGTAGATAAGAGCGAGATGGATTGATTTTTGGCTAACCATTGTTGTACGGCAGACGGTAAAGGCGCAGTTTTTCCATCGTAGCGCGTGGCTAACTGTGTCAATTGTTGCTGCAATGAGACGGGAATTTGTGCTTTTTGACTGGTGACACGAGGCGTTGCTTCGATTTGAGAGGCATGATTTAAGGTAATACCCGTAATACTAAAAAGCAGCATACCCATTAAACATAGGGCGGAGCT
>DDBM01000250.1:3299-3458 GCA_002333125.1 Moraxellaceae bacterium UBA2032
GGTAAGCAAAACCTGTACCTGCAGGAATCAAACGACCAACAACGACGTTTTCTTTCAAGCCACGCAAGTCATCTTCTTTGCCTGTTACCGCTGCTTCGGTCAAGACCCGTGTGGTTTCTTGGAACGATGCCGCCGAAATGAAGGAGTCTGTCGCCAACG
>DDBM01000180.1 GCA_002333125.1 Moraxellaceae bacterium UBA2032
GATATTAGCTTGAGCGTAGGTACAGCAGACAAAAAGCGTTTGACTATAGATAGTAATAATGTTGTTAATGATAGTACAGCTTTACGTTTAAATATGATGCTGCAAGAAAGCAACGCTGAAGAGCGTAAAGAAGTCAGTAGTAAACACATGGCTATTGCNNCAAGATAATGTGCCTGATGGCGGTGTTCCTACTATTGGTATGGACGGATTTTATAATAGTAATGCGACGATTATGGCAGGTGCAAAAGTTAGTCGTGATAATTTTTATGGCAGCCAACAAGATTACGAAAAAATCGAAGCTGACATGATTTCTGCCAAAGTAGAACATCAACTTAATGCAAATACCGTGGTGCGTAATATCACCCGTTATGGCAAAAGCCATCTTGACCGTGTTTTAACAGGTGTTAATGCTTTATCACTTAATGGCGCAGCTATTGAAGTTGCGTTAATTCGTCAACGTGTAGACCAAAGCAACGAAATTTTGGCTAACCAAAGTACCTTAAACACCGCATTTCAAACAGGCTCAATTAACCATGACTTGGTATTGGGCTTAGAAATATTAAAAGAAAGCCAATTAAGTTTAGGCACGACACGTGGTAGTACCAGTACAACCACAGTGGTGCTCAATGGCCAAACCTTGCCTATAGACTCACCTGTGCAAAATGTTTATGCCCCCAATAGCCAATTAAATTTGTTAGTGCCTTCTTTAACAGGTGCCGACAATGACGGTTCAACCACCACAACGGCTTTATATGCGTTTGACACGTTATCACTGACAGATAATCTTAAATTTAACATTGGGTTACGTGCCGATAGCTATAAAACAAAAACCACATCAGGCACATTGGTAACAGGTGGTGCAAGCGGAAATTTAGCTACATATTCACCTCAAGGTTATAACGTGGGTGATGTGGTAATAAACGATTTAGAAGACGATGACACCTTAATCAGTTGGAATGCAGGACTGGTGTTTAAACCTGCCGCTAATGGTTCGGTTTATGTAGCTTTTGCTGATGCTCAAACACCACCCGCAGGAGATAGCTTTGTTTTGTCAGCAACGGCAGGCAATCAAGCGAATGCAGCACTTGAGTCACAAAAGACAACAACAGCAGAAGTAGGCACTAAATGGGAATTGCTAAATAAACGTTTAAATGTGTCGGCGGCTCTTTATCGTACCGAAAACGAAAATCAGGCAAGTGTTGATGCAATAACAGGTGTGGCCACACAAGAAGGTAAAACCCGTATTGATGGTATTGAATTGGCTGCTGTAGGTCAGTTGACTAATTTTTGGCAATTAACGGCTTCTATTGGCTTGATGGACAGTGAGCAGTTAAATCAAAGCTCTAAGAGTAGTTCTACAGGGGCAATTAGCACCTCAGATAGTATTCGTTGGACACCTGATATGACCGCCTCGTTATGGACATCATATACCCTTGATAAATTAACTTTGGGTGGCGGTGCGCGTTATGTGAGTGAGCAAAAACGTGTTGTGACCACTAATACCAATTTAGCCACTCAAAATATGCCTGCTATTCCTGCTTATACTGTGGTTGATATGATGGCTGCTTATAAAGTTAGCAAAAATACTAACCTACGACTTAATGTGTATAACGTGTTTAATGAAGAGTACATTAGCACTTTAAATAATGGCGGTTCGCGTATGACNNATGTTACTTCATATTCCTCAAGTATTAAACGCTAGTCAGCTTGCAGAAATACGGCACAATTTACACACCGCATCTTGGCAAGCAGGGGCAACAACCGCAGGGGGGCAAGCCGCTAAAGTAAAACATAACTTACAGTTACCGCAAAACTTGGCGATTGCCCAACACATGGCACAGCAGGTACGAGAGGCATTATTGGCTAACCCCTTGTTTGTGTCGGCAGTGTTGCCTAAACAGCTTTTAATGCCTTTGTTTAATTGTTATCAGCAAGGTGGGCATTTTGGTAATCATGTTGATGGTGCGATTCAATACGAAACACTGACACGTTTAGCAGTACGTACCGATGTATCAACCACTGTTTTTTTATCCGAGCCAGATGAGTATGAGGGCGGTGAGTTAGTCATAGAAGATAATTATGGCAGCCACGAAGTTAAATTGTCGGCAGGCGATGCCATTGTATATCCTGCTACCAGTTTGCATCGGGTTGAGCCTGTGACCGATGGTCAGCGTTTAGCGGCATTTTTGTGGTCACAAAGCATGGTACGCGACAACACCCAACGCCAATTATTGTTCGATTTAGATATGACGATTATTCGTTTACGTCAGCAATTACAAGACAGTCCAGAAGTGGTTTCTCTTACTAATCATTATCATAATTTATTGCGTCAATGGGTAGCATAATGGCGCAATTTAGTTTGGCAGATGAGTCCAGTCTTTTACAAAAAATAGGGGTTTTGGCCTTAGTATTGGCTGTACACGGAGTCGCTATATATTGGGCGACACATCAGGCTAATTTAGTGACTATTAAGCCCAAAAAAACCGCCATGCAGGCTGTGATGATTATGCCTGTTACGTTGCCTCTCAAACCGCCAACGCCTGAGCAAGTCAAACCTCCACCTGTTATCCAACCAAAAGTACACAAAGTAGTTGAAAAAACACCTATTTTGCCCCCATCTCCCAAAGCCATTAGTGTAGATAAACCTTTGGTTCAAGAAAAAACAGAACCCGTTATTGAAACCAAAACACCCGTTGTATTAGCGGTGAATGAAACGCCCGTTGTGGCTAAACCAGAAATAAGCCCAGAGCCAGAGATTGCCCCTCCACGCAGTGATGCCGCCCATCTTAATAATCCTGCACCTTCGTATCCCTCAATGTCACGGCGTTTAGGTGAGCAAGGGCGTGTTGTGTTAAATGTTTATATTTTGGCTGATGGTACTGTGGGCGAGGTCAAAATCAAACAAAGTAGCGGTTTTTCTCGTTTAGATGATGCAGCACTACAAGCGGTCAAAAAATGGCGTTATCAAGCAGCGCGACGTGGCCAGCAAGCGATTGATTTTTGGTATGTACAACCGTTGTCTTTTTCTTTAAATCCATAATTTTATAGGTGCATTATGCAAGACAGTCCTTATGGTTTGGCGGCTTTATGGCTACAAGGTGACATGGTTATTAAGGTGGTGTCGGTCTTATTATTATTAATGTCCATCGTCTCTTGGTATGTGATTGTTACTCGTGCATGGCAAGCCTTTAAATTACGTGCCTCAGCTAAAGTTATGGGTGAGTTTTGGCACGCACAAAGTTTTGACCAAGGTATTCAAATCTTACAAAGCCAAGACCGTCATAGCCCTTTTAGTGCCTTAGCTTTAGGCGGTCAAGCGGCGGTAGAGCATCATAATGACAGTAAACATGACCTACACGGCCAAATTAGTTTAACCGAGTGGCTCACCGAAAGCTTACGCGCCGATATAGATGACAACGCCGAACGTATGCAGGCAGGATTACCCATTTTAGCGTCTGTAGGGTCAACTGCGCCTTTTGTGGGCTTGTTTGGTACAGTGTGGGGCATTTATCATGCTCTAGTTGGTATTGGTGCATCGGGTCAAGCAAGTATTGATAAAGTGGCAGGACCAGTAGGTGAGGCGTTAATCATGACGGCTTTTGGTTTGGCAGTGGCTATTCCTGCGGTATTGGGCTACAACACCTTAATGCGTTCCAACAAAACGACCATCAAAAAAATGCAACGTTTTGCGCGTCAGTTACACGCCTATTTTTTGACGGGACGTGCTAGCAAACATAACGCAGGAGCGATGTAATATGTCTTTTAGTATGGACGATGACGATGATGATGTCGTGAGCGAAATCAATATGACTCCGTTGGTAGATGTGATGTTGGTGTTATTGATAATTTTTATTATTACCGTCCCTGTATTAACGCACTCGGTAAATATTGATTTGCCACGTGCCACCAATCAGCCCAACGTTGTGCAGCCTAAAACAATTAGCATCTCTATTACACAAACAGGCCAAGTCTATTGGAATGATTTATTAGTTGATAAAGTCATGTTAGCCCATAAATTCAAACAAGTAGCGGCACAAACGATACAACCAGAAGTGCATATTCGTGGTGATAAAAAAGTAAATTATGAATATGTGATGCATGTGATGGCCGAGGCACAACGTAGCGGCGTACAAAAATTAGGTTTTATAACTGAGCCTATGGGTGGATAAAAGAAAGAGGCAGTATATGCCTCTTTCTTGTTTTTATTTAGTTAGACCGAGCAGCCAACCAATCGGCGACTTTAGGCCACACATCGCTTGGGGCTTTGCTGCCCGACAAAATGCCCATGTGACCGCCTGCAACCACCACAAACTCTTTGTCGCTAGAGCTAACATGATCCATCAAGGTTTCTACAGCTGCTTTAGTCACCATATTGTCGCTTTTGCCTGCACCTGCCCATAATGCACATTGAATATCGGCCAAACGTACTTCTTTTTTTCCTATTTGCATATAGCCTTTAGCGAGTTCGTTATCAATCCAAATTCGCACCATCATGTCCTGTACAATACCACCAGGATAAGCCACCATTTTGTCTAAAAAAGCAGAGGTTGTGGCATGATTAACCACAAATTGACGGTCAGCTAATTTAACCACTAACTCCCAATAACCCATTAAACTACCCATTGGATTGGTCATTTTAAAACCCACCACATTTGCCCAACCCGGTGTATGTAACCATTGTGGGTTAAGATTATGAATTCTAAATCCTGTGTTTTTGCGTACCCATTCGGCACGACGCTCAATCGCTTGATAAACTTTACCAATAGCACCCGACGCATGGCTATTAATTGGTGTGCCTAAAATCACCAAATTACGAATGTCAGGGTCATGGGTCAGGGCGGTGTAACACAGGGTAAAAATGCCGCCCATGCTCCAACCATGTAAAGACAGTTGTTGCTGGCCACTATGCTCACGCACTTTAGCCAAAAACTCAGGCATAAACTCACTTACGTAAGTATTTAAGTTGTAGTGGGTATGTTTGCGTGTGGGCATACCCCAATCAATTAAATACACATCAAAACCTTGAGCTACAAAGTATTTGACTAAGCTACGCTCAGGAAACAAATCATAAATCAGCATGTTAACCGCTAAAGGCGGCACAATCACTAAGGGTACTTTATGGGTATTTTTATTTACCGTCATTGGCACGCCATCAACCATGACTTCATTTTGGGTAATGGGCAAATAATGACGTAACTTTACTAGGTCGTTGCTGTGTACAACCTCAAAAGGGGTTTGTTCGGCCAAGACCAAATCACGCGCTCTAAATATACGATCATTGGCGTTATTTAAAATACGACGTGCAGGTTTAGGAAGTAACTTGATGGATTTAGCTAATAAAGGCGATACAGTCATTGCGCTAAGTCTCTTGATGAGTAGATGTAAAAACTTTAGCGTATTATAGAGCCAAGCACAGTGACTCAAAAAATGATTTGTGTGGACGGCTTAGTCAGATTCATAGTTTACGCAGTCTTAGCTAGAGATATAAAAATATTTTTAACGCAGTTGTAAAAGATGAGAGAGTTGCTTTTGTTGTTGTGGCGCAACTAAATCTGCCAGCGTGTATTGTTCTAAACACATAAAAAAGCTTTCCATTGCCTCGGCAAATAAGTGTTTAAGTTGGCAAGCAGGACTAATCACACAACAGTTATCTTGTCCAAAACACTCCACTAATATCGAATCCTTTTCCATCTTACGTACCAGTTTGCCAATATTAATTTCGGACGGTGAACAACCAAGTCTAATACCACCATTTTTACCACGAACAGCCACTAAATAGCCTTGAATATTAAGCTCTTGAACAATTTTCATGAGGTGATTTTTGGATATTTGATAGCGTTCAGCGACCTCTTTAATCGTAATGAGCCGCTCCTGATATAGCGCAACATACATTAACGTTCGTAAGGCATAGTCCGTAAAACGTGTGATATTCATGAGTGATGACCTTGTTGAGTGTCTAGTTTCTTTCGTTATTTTTATTTTAGGCATTTTTATAGCGTGATGTACACGAAAGTACCTAAGTATATTCTTTTTTTGTTTTAAAGATGTAAGTGGTTTACATCTTTAATAGCAAGTTATACAATTCGCAAAAGATGTATTTGAAATGCACTTTATGTTGTCTAACATAGGAGTAACACTACCTCTGACATCAATACGCAGCGTTTTTTAAACACAGCATGCTTTTTAAGCATATTTTTTAAATCATAAACTTACGCTATAGCACATTTTCTAATGTTTTAGCGTTTAGCAAAAGCGCGTATATGGCGCAATGCCTAAGTTTGTAATATTAGCGGAGAGACTCATTATGGGTGAATATAAAAAGTTATGGTGGACATTAATTGCTGTCCTAGCCATAACATTTGGCATCCTTGGTTATTTTGGTACCGAGGTGTATCGTAAAGCACCGCCTATTCCTGCTCAATTTGTGTCTACATCGGGCAATGTGGTCATGACCGAAGACAGTATTTTAGATGGTCAAACAGCTTGGCAATCTATTGGTGGTATGCAGCTTGGCTCTATTTGGGGACATGGCGCATATCAAGCTCCAGACTGGACAGCCGATTGGTTGCATCGTGAACTACTCAGTTGGCTCGAAATTAAAGCCCAAGAGCAGTTTCATCAATCGTATGATTCGCTTGATAAAAAAAGAAAAGCGTATCTTCAAATTGAACTCAAAGAAGCATATCGCACTAACACCTATAATGCTGATAGCAATCAAGTGGTCTTGAGTGATGACCGCATACGCGCTATTCAAGAAACAGCCGTTTATTATGACAAGTTGTTTGGTGGTGAAGCGTCATTACAAAAAACACGTGAACACTATGCAATGAAAGAAATTACCTTACCCAGTGCCGAGCGTCGTGCTAGGTTAACTGAGTTTTTCTTTTGGACTGCATGGGCGGCCGCTACTGAACGTACGCCAAATAGTGCAACCTATACCAATAATTGGCCTCATGAACCTTTAATTGATAATCGTCCTACTACCGAAAATATCATGTGGTCAATTGTGAGCGTAGTATTACTGATTGCAGGTATTGGTGCTTTAGTATGGGTGTGGTCATTCTTCAAAAAAGAAGAGGAAGCACCTGTTGCTCCTGCTAAAGACCCTATTGCAAGCTTTAATTTAACCGCGTCACAAAAAGCATTAGGTAAATATCTTCTTTTAGTGGTTGGCTTATTTACCTTTCAGGTTTTTATTGGCGGATTTACCGCGCATTATACCGTTGAAGGCCAACACTTTTATGGTATTCCTGTTTCAAATTGGTTTCCTTATAGTTTAGTGCGTACTTGGCATATTCAATCGGCACTTTTTTGGATTGCTTCAGGATTTTTAGCCGCAGGATTATTTCTTGCTCCTATTATCAATGGTGGCAAAGACCCTAAATATCAAAAACTAGGCGTAGATATTTTATTTGTCGCTTTGTTTATTGTGGTTGTTGGCTCATTTACGGGTAATTATTTAGCCATCGCACAAATTATGCCTGCTAATTTAAACTTTTGGTTTGGTCATCAAGGCTATGAGTTTGTAGACTTAGGCCGTGCTTGGCAAATTGGTAAATTTATTGGTGTGGCTTTTTGGTTGGTATTAATGTTGCGTTGTATTACGCCAGCCTTGCAACAAAAAGGTGATAAAAACCTGTTGGCTTTATTTACTGCCTCCTGTGTTGCCATTGGTTTGTTTTATAGCGCAGGATTTTTTTACGGCGAGCGTACCCATCTTTCGGTGATGGAATACTGGCGTTGGTGGATTGTGCATTTGTGGGTAGAAGGCTTTTTTGAAGTATTTGCCACCGCAGCATTGGCTTTTATCTTCTTTAATATGGGTTTAATCTCTAGACGTATGGCCACAGTCAGCTCTTTAGCCTCGGCTTCTTTATTTTTACTTGGCGGTGTACCTGGTACTTTCCATCATTTATATTTTTCTGGCACAACAACCCCTGTTATGGCAGTAGGCGCGACATTTAGTGCCTTAGAAGTTGTTCCTTTAATTGTGATGGGACATGAAGCTTGGGAACATTATCGTTTGCAAAAACGCGCTCCGTGGATGATTAATATCAAATGGCCATTACTCTTTTTTGTGGCAGTTGCCTTTTGGAATATGTTAGGTGCAGGTGTTATGGGCTTTATGATTAACCCGCCTATTGCGCTATATTATATACAAGGTCTTAACACCACAGCAGCTCATGCTCACGCTGCTTTATTTGGGGTGTATGGATTTTTAGCTTTAGGCTTTGTGTTGTTGGTATTACGTTATATTCGCCCTACATTGATATTTAACGACAAGCTCATGAAAACGTCTTTTGTTTGTCTTAATGCAGGTTTGATATTGATGTTATTTACTAGCTTATTACCCGTAGGCTTTATTCAATTTTTTGCGAGTGCATCTGAAGGTTTATGGTATGCCCGCAGCGAAGCATTGATGCAAAGTCCTATTTTAGTGACTTTACGCTGGGTAAGAACGATAGGGGATTTAGTCTTTATTGTGGGTGTCTTGGCAGTTACTTGGCAAGTAGTTTTAGGTGTATGTGGTTTTGGAAACTCTTGTGCTAAGGAGAGTCAATAAGAGTAATTTGCTATTTTAGTGTTTAATAAACATAAAAAAAGGGGGAGGATTTAATATCCACCCCCTTTTTTATTCAACAATTTAAGCGGCTNNTGGCATATTTTGCAATCACCGCATTACGCTCATCAGGATCCATATTGATTTTGCTTAAATCGCCTTTGTAATGTTGAATCACACGCTCATCCATCAACTTGTACCATAACGACGGAATGTACGCAGGTAACAACATCGAGGCATAACCACTAGGTAATTGTGGTGCATTTTCAAAATGACGTAAGGCTTGAAAGCTACGGCTTGGATTAGCATGATGGTCAGAGTGACGTTGTAGTTGGTATAACACCAAATTAGTCACAATATGATTACTATTCCAGCTATGGGTTGGGGCAGTACGCTCATATTTGCCATTAGCAAGTTTTTCGCGTTTTAAACCGTAATGCTCTACATAGTTAATCACTTCTAATAAGCTCGCGCCATA
>DDBM01000028.1 GCA_002333125.1 Moraxellaceae bacterium UBA2032
AAACCAATGACGAGACTTTAGCCAAAGCCTTCGATTACGTTTTGCAAATCAAAAAAACACCGATTGTGGTTAATGACAGCCGTGGTTTCTTTACCTCGCGTGTGTTTGGTACTTTCTGTATGGAAGGTGTCAATATGTTGGCAGAAGGCTTTAATCCTTTATCTATCGAGCAAGCGGCTGCACAAGCGGGTATGCCTGTAGGCCCATTGGCGATTTTAGATGAAGTTAACTTAGAGTTAACCCGTAAAATTCGTGTACAAACACAAGCCGATTTAGCTGTTGAAGGTCAAGAGCTTGTTCTTGAACCCGCATTTGCCTTGATTGACAAAATGTGTGACGAGTTTAAACGTGCAGGCAAAAAAGACGGTGCAGGTTTTTATGATTACCCTGCCGATGGCAAAAAACATCTGTGGTCAGGATTATCGCAATTTGTGACAGACGACAAGAAACAGCCTTCTGTTGTTCAATTTAATGAGCTAAAAGAGCGTTTGTTATATCGTCAATCTATCGAGGCATCGCGTTGTTATGCTGAAGGCGTATTACGCTCGGTGGCTGATGCTAATATTGGCTCGATTTTTGGTATTGGCATGGCACCGTGGACAGGTGGCCAATTGCAATATATTAACTATATTGGCGTGGCTGAATTTGTGCAACGTGCTGATGAGTTGGCTGCCAAGTTTGGCGAGCGTTTTGCGCCGCCACAATTGTTGCGTGATATGGCAGCGAAAGGTGAAACTTTCCAATAAGTTTGACTCTGCTATAAAAAGGCAAACTTAGGTTTGCCTTTTTTATTCAGACACAATAAAAAGGGCAAAGCTTTTGCAAGTTTGCCCTTAATAACAATGCTTAAATGAGTTAAGCCAATGTCCACTCAAAAGGAATACCGTCACGACCTCTAAACGCTAACATCAGCGTTTCACGCATAAAGGTTAGGTTTTCGGGGGTGTAAGGCATGGCTTGATGTTTGCCCCAAACAGGCTGTGGCCAAGCGGCATCGTTGCTGTAACGCACCACATGATGCACATGAAGTTGTGGTACTAAATTGCCAATAGCGGCAACATTCATTTTTTCGGCACGAAAATACTTNNTAAACTTCACGAATACTATGAACACGTGGCACAAGTACCAACCAAGGGTAGTGCATATCGTTCATTAAACGACAGGTACTTAATGGAAAATCACCTAAAGGCAATGTATCTTCTGCTAAACGCGGATGCAGTGTAAACATACAAACTGTTCCTAAAAATAAATACCGCGTCACTTTTATGGTCTTAATTTATGCTTAATTTTGGCAGCATAAACATTGCAACCTTAATGACTTAAAGCAAGACTAATATAAAGATGAGGTTATCATTTTGTCGGCTTATTACATTTTTCCATATAATCTAAGCTAACAACGCTGCATCGTATGCAGACTGATAAACGAGACATCAATACAATATTTTGCTAACGGCCTAAAAAAAAGCCCGCTAACAGCGGGCTTTCGGAATATGGCGTCCCCACAGGGATTCGAACCCCAGTTACCACCATGAAATGGTGATGTCCTAGGCCACTAGACGATAGGGACTTAAAGGTTCGTTCAAGATTTAATTTGGTGGAGTTAAGCGGGATCGAACCGCTGACCTCTACAATGCCATTGTAGCGCTCTACCAACTGAGCTATAACCCCAAACAGTCATCCTGAGCGGCGTATGTTATTCATCATGCCGAATGTTGTCAAATGCTATTATCAAAAAAGGCCGTTTTAGTCGCATTGTTTGCTCGTTTTCTAATCTAAAAATAGCAAGTCCGTATTTGCACCAATAACAGTCAAATTTTGTGTGACGACACGCTCAGTACAAAATTTTAATAGGTAGTATTGTCCACCTGCTTTAAAACCTGTCCCCGATAAAGCTTCACCCCCAAAGGGTTGACAGCCTACCTGTGCGCCAATTTGATTACGATTAATATAAAGATTACCTACACGCGCCTGAGCTTGAATGCTATTAATATGTGATTGAATACGACTATGTACACCTAGGGTTAAACCATAGCCTTGATGGTTAATATGCGCCATTACGTCATTAAGTTCATCATGGTGCCATGTGGCAATATGCAAAATAGGGCCAAATATCTCGTGTTGGGGCAAGTTTTCGCGCTGTACCAAAAAGGCGTGGGGCGCAACATAATATCCCTGACTACATTCGCTCGATAATGTCGCTTGGGCGTGCCATAAGGCGTTTTCTTGCAATTGTTGGCAATAATAATTGAGATGTTGTTGGCTGTGGCTATCAATCACTGCACTAATGTCACTTTGTAAATGATGACTGTGTCCAATATGCCAAGTCGCTAATGCGCCCTCTAAGCGGTTTAAAAAGGTATCGGCAATGTCTTGCTGCAACCATAAAGTGCGTAAAGCGGAGCAACGTTGACCTGCACTGTTAAACGCGGATTGCATCACATCTTGCACTAATTGCTCGGGCAGAGCAGAGCTATCGGCAATCATGGCGTTAATGCCACCTGTTTCGGCAATCAATGGCACAATCGCGCCATGACGTGAGGCCAACACCTGATTGATGTGTTGCGCTGTTTCGGTTGAGCCTGTAAACACCACCCCTGCAAGCAACGGGTGTAATACAAGTTTGTCACCAATATCGTGACTTGAGGCAAATATCACACGAATCACATCTGTAGGTAATCCTGTTTTTTGAAATAATTCAAAAAGTCGTTGTGCGATGAGTGGGGTATGGCTTGCAGGTTTAGCAATCACGGTATTACCTGTCACAATCGCTGCCGCAATTTGCCCCAAAAAAATCGCCAAAGGAAAGTTCCACGGACTAATACACACAAACACGCCACGTGGGGCTAAATATAGGGTGTTTTCTTCACCTGTAATATGATTTAAGGCTTGCGCTTGTTGGAGTTTTTCGGCTTCATCGGCGTAATACAAACATAAATCAACCGCTTCACGCCATTCGGCAAGCGCGTCTTCAAGCACTTTTCCTGCTTCTAAGGTCAATAAATACAATAACTCTGCTTGATGCTGTGTCAACTCTTTAACCATTAGCCGTAAATACTGCGCGCGTTGGCTAACGGTGCTGTGTTGCCAATCGTTAAATGCTTGTTGTGCTTGTTCAAATGCCTCGCCAATATCCGATAAAGCATCGTGATAAACTGTTCCTAGCAAACGATGTTTATCTACAGGACTATGACGGCTATGCGCTAATACTTCTGTGTCATGGTGTGACGGCACACAACCTGCATTCCATGTGT
>DDBM01000095.1 GCA_002333125.1 Moraxellaceae bacterium UBA2032
GTAACCATACGCAACTCTGTGCCGAATTTCTAGGCTTTATCGACGGCAATAGTGGAGCAAAAGCCCATAAACAGCTAAAATGCGCGCCCGTTAAGCTTTTAATTTACTCAGGACACAAAAACATCGTATTTTTAGATGTGTTTAGTCCGACTATAGTGGAAACCAAATCACCATGAGCAACTCACAACCTTCTTTAAGCTATAAAGACGCAGGCGTAGATATTGATGCAGGCGACCATTTGGTAGAGCGCATCAAAGGGGTTGCCAAACGCACGACTCGTCCCGAAGTGTTGGGTGGCTTGGGTGGTTTTGGCGCATTGTGCGAGATTCCTGCAGGCTACAAACAGCCTGTTTTAGTGTCGGGTACAGATGGTGTTGGCACAAAATTACGTTTGGCATTGCAATTAAATCGTCACGAAAGTATTGGTATTGATTTGGTGGCGATGTGTGTTAATGACTTAGTGGTGTGTGGTGCAGAGCCATTATTCTTTTTAGATTATTACGCAACGGGTCATTTATCGGTAGATACCGCTGCGACAGTGATTACAGGTATTGGCGAAGGCTGTTTGCAAGCAGGTTGTGCTTTGGTGGGTGGCGAAACAGCCGAAATGCCAGGTATGTACGAAGGTGAAGATTACGATTTGGCAGGCTTTTGTGTCGGTGTGGTCGAAAAGGCTCAAATCATTGATGGTTCTAAAGTGAAAGCAGGGGATGTGTTAATTGGCGTTGCCGCCAGCGGTGTTCACTCCAATGGTTATTCTTTAGTGCGTAAAGTGATTGAAGTTTCTCAGGCTGATGTAAATCAGCAATTAGACGGCAAAACCTTAGCTGATTGGTTGATGACCCCAACACGTATTTATATTAAATCGATGTTAAGTTTGATTAAAGCTTTGCCTGTTCATGCCATTGCTCATATTACGGGTGGCGGCCTACCAGGTAACTTGCCGCGTGTGTTGCCCGAAGGTTGTGATGCCCGTATTGACGAAAGCTCATGGCAATGGCTAGCTATTTTTCAATGGTTACAACAGCAGGGTAATGTTGAACGTTTTGAAATGTATCGTACCTTTAACTGTGGTGTTGGGATGGTGGTGGTCGTTCCTGCCGATAAAGCAGATGAAACCATTGCTCATTTGCAAGCCAATGGTGAGCAAGCATGGCGTTTAGGTGAGATTATCCCATCAACCCATACTGAGCCAACCGTCGTTTTTGCGTAATTTGCTTTGATTGATGGTGTAGGGCAAGCCTTGTGCTTGCCTTTTTTTATTTATTTTACGTTGTATTTTTAAATGAATATCGTCGTTTTAATTTCAGGTTCGGGCAGTAATTTACAAGCCATCATTGATGCGTGTCAGGCGCAGCATATTAAGGGTCAAGTTGTGGGTGTATTGTCTAATAAAGCCGATGCCTATGGTTTGGTACGCGCGCAACAGGCAAATATTGCAACAGCCACAATTAATCATAAAGACTTTGATAGTCGTGCTGCCTTTGACCAAGCGATGCAAAAAATCATTGATGCGTGGCAGCCTGATGTGGTGGTATTGGCAGGCTTTATGCGGATTTTAACGCCCGCCTTTGTACAGTATTTTGAAGGTAAATTGCTCAACATTCACCCGTCTTTATTGCCTTATTATAAAGGTTTGCATACCCATCAACGAGTATTAGCAACAGGAGACAACAAGCACGGTTGTTCGGTACATTTTGTTAATGCAGAGTTAGATGGGGGGGCAGTGATTGCACAAGCAGTTATAGATGTATTAGTTAACGATAATGAACATAACTTAATCGAAAATGTTCATAAACACGAACACACACTTTATCCTTTAGTGTTAAGTTGGTTAAGTCATGGCCGATTACGTTATCAGTCAGGATTACCCGTGTTAGATGGTAAAGTATTGATGCAACCTGTCAGGTTGTTGTGTTGATTTATAAAGCGAGAATAAAATAATGCGTACCACTTTATTGACAGCAATGGTTTTGTTTTCGGGTATTGTTCATGCCTTTGATTTGCAGCCTTATACCGCAACTTATCAATTTAATTTAAATCAACAACTGACAGGTACAGCAACACGCACACTCAGCAAACAAGAAAACAATCATTATCGTTATCAGTTTAGTGCCAGTGCTGCAATTGCTAATGCCAACGAAGTCAGTGATTTTATCTTTGAAAATCAGCAAGTACAGTCATTAAATTATCAAAATACAAAACAGATTTTGTTTAAAACTAAAATTGATAAAGCTGATTTTGATTGGCAACAAAGTCGATTGGTTGCTCAACGTAAAGGCGAAAGTACAAATCATCCTTTAACCGATAAAAGCACCTTAGACCCTTTAAATTTAGAGGTTCAAATTCGTCAAGATTTATTAAGTGCTACGACACCACACTTAAAAGCAGAATATGTGCTGGGTGATGCTAAAGGGGTGCATCCGCTTAAATTTACTATTGATGGTACAGAAAAAATCAAAACGCCTTATGGCGAATTAGACACTTTAAAAGTGTCACGAGTGCATCAAGATAAAGAACGTACCACGCAATTTTGGTTAGCTAAAAGTTTAGATTATTTACCCGTTAAAGTGGTACAGGTTGATGATGCGGCGGTATATACCATTGAGTTACAAAGTTTTCAAAAGTAGGAGTGGCAACCCTTGTGGTTGCCTTAAGTGTGACTATTTAAACCGACCCATGACCTCTTGGTAAACTTTTTACTGCCTTTGAGCAGGCCAAAATCAACCAAGTTGCAAAGCCAAGCTCAATAAATGCAAAGGTTTGCTTTAATTCAGCTATCTTTACTATTAGCAAAGTATTTTGTTGTCCAAGTCCAATAAATGCAAATGTTTGTTTTGAGCCACCCGCAAAACAGTCCATCACCGCAAAGCCCATATATACTAAAACAAGCAATGTTAAGGTTATTAAACCATAGCTCTTTTTTTGCAAAATCGCAGGCAAAAATAATAATAACGGCACTAATTTAATAATCACTAAAACCAAAGCCGCTTTAAAAGACACTAAGGCCACTAAGGCAAAGGTACTAACAGTCAAAAAAACTAAAAAACAAACATAACTTAAACGTAAATACTGCACGTTATTTTCTCGCAAATTGAACCAGTCGTTTGCCTAAAGCAATGCTTAACGCTTGTTCTTCGGGGGTAATAGGCCGTTTGCCATCGTGGCCAGCCCAATGAGATGCACCATACGGTGTGCCACCGCTTTGTGTGGTGTGTAACGCGGCTTCTTTGTAGGGTACGCCAACTAACACCATACCGTGATGTAACAAGGGCAACATCATCGTTAGTAAGGTGCTTTCTTGGCCACCATGTAACGAACCTGTCGAGGTAAATACGGCTGCAGGTTTGTCACACAATGCGCCATTCATCCATAACGCCGCCGTACCATCTAAAAAGTATTTGAGGGGGGCGGCCATATTGCCAAAACGTGTTGGACTGCCTAAAGCTAAACCTGCACACTGACTTAAATCATCAAGACTACAATATAAATCACCGTTGTCGGGAATACTTGCTTCGGTTGCTTCACATACCGTAGAAAGAGCAGGTACGGTGCGTAAACGAGCATTCATGCCTGCGGCCTCTACACCTCGCGCAATTAATTTTGCAAGCTGACGTGTGTTACCATGACGGCTATAGTACAACACTAAAATATAGGGTTCGGGCATCTTCAATTCTCATCATCAATTAGCCAATTATACCCTAAACGGAGTCTAAAGCATGACTTGGAAAACACATTGGCATAAAACAAAATCATTTACGCATTTTGTAATTACCCGTTTTTTAGCCGATGAATGTAAACAAAATGCCGCGTCGTTAACTTACACCACTTTATTTGCGGTTGTACCAATGATGACGGTGTTGTTTAGTATTTTGGCCGCGATTCCCTCATTAAAAAGTATAAGTGTAGATATTCAAAATTTTATTTTTAAAAACTTTATTCCTGATACGGGCGTAAAAATTGAAGGTTATTTAAATGATTTTGCCACCCAAGCCAGCAATTTAACCATTGTGGGTGTGTTTATGCTGTTTTTAACGGCCATAATGATGTTGGCAACCATCGAAAAAGCCTTTAATCAAATATGGCGAGTTAAACAACCCAAACAAAGTATTGTGGGGTTTTTACGTTATTGGGCGGTGTTAAGTTTAGGGCCATTTTTATTGGGTGCGGCTTTTGCTATTTCGTCATATATCACGTCTTTGCGTGTCTTTAGCGATGCCGAGCAATTAGTGGGCATGGTGTTTTCGGGTTTAAGGTTGTTACCTTTTTTGTTTACAGGTTTAGCGTTTAGTTTGTTTTATATTGCTGTGCCTAATTGTCGAGTCCCTATTAAGTCGGGTTTTGGCGCAGGCTTTTTTGCCGCGACCTTATTTGAGATTGCTAAAAATGGGTTTACTTTTTTTGTAGGAAACTTTTCGTCTTATCAATTGGTCTATGGCGCATTTGCGGCTTTTCCGTTGTTTTTGTTGTGGGTGTATTTGTCTTGGATGATTGTTTTGTTAGGGGTAGAAGTGTGTCGTGCTTTAACTTTTTATAAAGAAGCTAACAAAGAAGTCCGTCATCCCTTATTAGAGTTATTGGCTGTACTGCAATTGTTTTATCAACGTCAATTAAATGGTGGAACGGTTTCTGAATTAGAAGCAATGGATGTTTTGGGTAAACGCGATGTAGAAACATGGACTCAGTTTGTAGATATCTTATTAACTCAAAACTTTATTCAAAAAACCGAATCAGGACAGTATGTCTTGGTACGTAACTTACACCATGTGGATTTTTGGCAATTTTATTTAAGTTTGCCATGGCCTTTGCCCAAACCTCAGGAGTTAGCCCATTTATACCAAGACGATTCTTGGGCAACCCTGTTAGTGCCACGCCTACAGGCCGCACATGATTACAATCAACAGCAATTAAGTGTACCTTTGGCGCAAATTTTGGCGGCAGATTAACGCACGAGATAGACGTTAATTCGTTATAATCTCGCTACAAAAACCAGCCATAGCCAGTTTTAGAGGAATAAATATGACCCTTATTAAACAAGATGATGTAATTCAAAGTGTTGCTGATGCACTGCAATATATTTCTTATTATCATCCTTTAGATTTTATTCAAGCCATTAACGCCGCTTATGAGCGTGAAGAAAACCAAGCCGCCAAAGATGCCATGGCGCAAATTTTAATTAACTCACGGATGTGTGCCGAAGGTCATCGTCCTATTTGCCAAGATACAGGCATTGTTACTGTCTTTGTTAAAGTAGGAATGAATGTACAATGGGATGCCACGCTATCGTTAGATGACATGATTAACGAAGGTGTACGTCGTGCCTATTTGCATCCTGATAATGTATTACGTGCTTCCATTTTGAGAGACCCTGCAGGTAAACGTCAAAATACCAAAGACAACACCCCAGCCGTGATTCATTACCAAATCGTCGCAGGTGATAAAGTTGATATTACCGTTGCAGCCAAAGGCGGTGGTTCAGAAAACAAATCCAAAATGGCGATGTTAAACCCGTCCGATTCAATTGTAGATTGGGTATTAAAAACCGTACCCACAATGGGTGCAGGTTGGTGTCCACCGGGTATGTTAGGGATTGGTATTGGTGGTACAGCCGAAAAAGCGGTGTTATTAGCCAAAGAATCGTTAATGGATCCTGTTGATATTCAAGAGTTAATCGCTCGCGGCGCACAAAACCGTGTTGAAGAATTACGCATCGAGTTGTTTGAAAAAGTCAACGCATTGGGCATTGGCGCACAAGGTTTAGGCGGTTTAACCACCGTGGTCGATATCAAAATTAAAGATTACCCAACCCATGCCGCCAGTTTGCCTGTGGCGATTATTCCTAACTGTGCTGCAACACGCCATATTCATTTTGAGCTAGACGGCACAGGTGCAGCCGAATTTACACCGCCTAAACTAGAAGACTGGCCACAAGTGACATGGGATTCGTCTAAGGCGCGTCGGGTTAATTTAGATACCATCACCCATGACGAAATTAAAACATGGCAAATGGGCGAAACTTTATTGTTATCAGGCACTATTTTAACAGGCCGTGATGCCGCGCATAAACGCATGGTCGAAATGATTGCCAAAGGTGAAGAATTACCTGTTGATTTAAAAGGCAAGTTTATTTATTACGTAGGGCCCGTTGACCCTGTTCGTGATGAAGTGGTCGGGCCAGCGGGGCCAACAACCGCCACACGTATGGACAAATTTACCGAGACAGTATTAGGCGCAACAGGCTTATTTGGCATGATTGGTAAATCTGAGCGTGGTGCAGCAGGTATTGATGCTATTAAAAAGCATGAAGCAGCCTATTTAATGGCTGTGGGTGGTGCGGCCTATTTGGTATCTAAAGCGATTCGTAAAGCCAAAGTGGTGGGTTTTGCCGATTTAGGTATGGAAGCGATTTACGAATTTGTCGTTGAAGATATGCCTGTGTCGGTGGCGGTAGATGTTTACGGTAACTCGGTTCACGATACTGCGCCTAAAATTTGGCAAGCCAAAATTGGTAAAATTCCTGTTGTCTAAATAAGCTCCTCCCCCTTGATAAGGGGGAGGTTGGGAGGGGGTTATAAAAACCAAANNCTTATGAACCCTTATCATCGCGCCCCTATTATGCCAGTCGTCTCACTACCCCAAACCATCGATCCCTTTAAATGGGCAGACAGAGCTACACAGGTTGTAGCGGATGTTCCGTTGGTGCAGTTTACGCGTTTGGCTGCTGATTTAGTCAATACTAATGGCAGTGTACAAGTCAATTGTCGGTTTGAGCGTGATGCCCAAAAAATGGCTTTTTTGCGTGGTGATGTTGCCACTACTGTAACCCTGATTTGTCAGCGTTGCTTAGAGACAATGGAATTACCATTACAAGTCACGATTGATTTAGCACTGGTGTATGACGAAGATCATGCCAAAAAACTTTCTGAAGATACCGACTATTTAGTGGTTGTTGAACAGGAAGTGGTTTTGGCAGAGATTATTGAAGATGAGTTGTTGTTAAACATACCTTTTACGCCGATGCACGAAGCATGTGATGCTTTACCGTATCAGGCTGAAATAGAAGGCGATGTTCCAGCACCCGTCAAAGAAAATCCCTTTCAGGTGTTGGCTACCCTCAAAAAGTAGTCAGTAAAAATAAACCAATTGATGTTGTTTGGAGAGCTAATATGGCCGTTCAACAAAACCGAAAAACCCGTTCACGCCGCGATATGCGCCGTTCGCATGATGCTATCACTGGCCCAACATTAAGTGTTGACCAAACAACGGGTGAAGTGCATCGCCGTCATCACATTACTAAAGATGGTTTTTACCGCGGTCGCCAACTGTTTGCAGTTGCTGCTGTCGAAGTATAAGCATCAAAATGGCGATAACCTTAGCGGTTGATGCCATGGGCGGGGACTTTGGTCCCCGTGTCACCATTCCTGCAACACTTGTTATTCTTAAAAACTCCCCTCAGCTATCCGTTATTTTTGTTGGTCAAGAAAGCCAAATTCAGCCTCATCTTAAAAATTTATCTACAGATATTAGTACGCGTATTAGCATTGTTCATACTGACGAAATGGTCACAATGGATGATAAAATTGCGGTTGCCTTGCGTAATAAACGTCAATCTTCGATGCGTTTAGCGATTAATTTAGTCCATGAAAAAAAGGCCGATGCCTGTATTAGTGCAGGAAATACAGGCGCATTGATGGCCATTAGCCGTTTTGTATTAAAAACCCACGCCAACATTGATCGTCCTGCTATTTTAGCACCACTGCCGACTCAAACTGGCCAAGTCTATATGCTCGATTTGGGGGCAAATATTGATTCAGAGCCGCAACATTTAATGCAATTTGCTTCTATGGGTGATGTGGTGGCACGTGCCTTAGCAGGTATAGACAAGCCGCGTATAGGCTTATTAAATATTGGCGAAGAAGAAATTAAAGGCAATGACCTGATTAAACAAACCCATCAATTGTTAAAACTTAGCACACTTAATTATATAGGTTATGTAGAGGGTGATGGTATTTTTAAGGGTGAAGCCGATGTGGTCATTTGTGATGGTTTTGTAGGTAATATTGCCTTAAAAACCTCCGAAGGTGTCGCTAAAATGATGGCGAGCTTTATTAAACAAGAAGTTAGTCGCAATTGGTTTACTAAATTAACAGGCGCAATGGCCTATCCAATTTGGCAAGGTCTCAAGAAAAAAATGAACCCCAGTAATTATAACGGGGCAAGCTTAGTGGGCTTAACAGGCATTGTGATTAAAAGTCATGGCAGTGCCGATGCAGACTCTTTTGCTCAAGCGGTAAAAGTGGCCATAAAAGCTGTTGAGCAAGATATTCCCTCATTAATTGCCGCAAATATGGCGTAATAGTCAGAGTGTACGTAGATTACGGTTTGCTTAACTCAGCGCGTAAATTCTAAAAATAGGAGCGTTGGCCATGCGTTTTTTGTTAACTAGCCTCTGTTTATATTTTTGGTGTTTGTCTTTTGCTCAGGCGGATGAAAAAATCACTTTAGAGCAAATTAATCACTTTTTGGATAGCCACAGCACCGCGATTATGCAAAAAGACGACGCTAAATTAAGCACTTTATTTAGTACGGACTATCAACAATATGACACAAAGACACCTACTCAGCATTTAAATCAAAACGATATTGTAAAAATATATAAAAATAATTTTATGGTGGCAAAGCTAATTATAAGTAAAATCAATTTGTTAGATGCAAAAATAAGCGAAGATGCTCAGCACGCAACACTCAATACACATATTTTTAGTCGTTATCTGATAGAGTTTCAGGGTAAACAAAATATTCTTAATCAACAAGAAGACTGGTTGAGTGAAGTGGGTTTAGTTCATGGTCAGTTAGTGTATCTAAGCACCCAAAAAACACTTAACGTTTCACCTTAATAATATGGAACGAATATGACACATCTTGCTTTTGTTTTTCCGGGTCAAGGTTCACAACAACTAGGTATGTTAGCCGATGTTGCCGAGCAATATCCCCTAATTCGTCAAACCTTTGGCGAAGCTTCAGATGCGTTAGGTTTAGATTTGTGGCAACTATGCCAAGAAAACGAAGCCGAACTCAATAAAACCGAAAATACGCAACCTGTATTACTTACTGCAAGTATTGCCTTATGGCGTGTGTGGCAAGCCTTTGATGGTGCAAAACCTGCATATTTAGCAGGGCATTCTTTAGGTGAGTACAGTGCTTTAGTGGCAGGTGGCGTAATGTCATTGGCAGATGGTGTACGTTTGGTTGCCTTGCGTGGGCGTTTAATGCAACAAGCCGTACCTGCAGGTTTAGGTGCAATGGCGGCTATTTTGGGATTGGACGATGCCACGGTGATTGATGTGTGTCAGTCTGTGTCTAATGTGGGCGTGGTTGAAGCAGTTAACTTTAATGCACCTGCACAAGTGGTGATTGCAGGCGAAACCGAAGCCGTACAAGCCGCCATGAAAAACGCTACCGAGCGTGGTGCTAAACGTGCCTTGATTTTACCTGTTAGTGTGCCTGCTCATAGTTCGTTAATGCGTCCTGCAGCGGCTATGTTAGCCGATGCCTTAGAAAATATAGATTTTCATCAAGCAGTCATTCCTGTGGTGCAAAATGTCACAGCACGTGCCGAAGCTAATAGCACGGCGATACGTCAAGCCTTAGTGTCTCAGCTTTATAGTCCTGTTAAATGGTCTGCTTCTGTTGAATATTTGGTGTCTCAAGACGTAACACGAGTGATTGAATGTGGCACAGGTAAGGTATTGTGTGGCTTAAATAAGCGTATCAACAAAGGCTTAACCTGCGAAACTTTAGAAAATGTTGCTAGTTTAACAACTGCTTTAGCGATTAAATAGGAGCGTAGTATGTCTTTGCAAGGTAAAGTAGCTTTAGTGACGGGCGCGAGTCGTGGTATTGGTAAAGCTATTGCCCAACAATTAGCAGCTCAAGGAGCGATTGTTGTAGGGACAGCCACCACCGAAGCAGGCGCACAAGCAATTAGTGCTTATTTACAAGCCATCAATGCACAAGGTGTAGGTATGGCTTTAGATGTCACTCAAGCCAACAGTATTGACGGTTTTTTAGCTGCCATACAGAGCCAATTTGGTGCGCCTGTGATTTTGGTTAATAACGCAGGGATTACCAAAGATGGTTTATTATTACGCATGAAAGATGACGATTGGGACGCGGTGATTAACACCAATTTAACGGCTATTTTTAGATTGTCTAAAGCCTGTTTAAAAGGTATGAGCAAAGCTCGTTGGGGGCGTATTATTAATATTAGCTCGGTAGTTGGGCAAATGGGCAATGCAGGCCAAACTAACTATGCCGCAGCTAAAGCAGGTTTAGAGGGTTTTACACGCGCACTCGCCAAAGAAATGGGTGGTCGTGGTATTACTGCTAATTGTATTGCACCGGGTTTTATTGAAACTGATATGACCCATGCTTTAAGTGAAACACAACAAGCCACCATGTTAGCGAACATTCCCGCTAATCGTTTAGGTCAACCTAATGATATAGCCCATGCGGTTGTTTTTTTAGCCAGTGACCAAGCAGCTTACATCAATGGCGTGACTTTACCCGTTAATGGCGGTATGTATGTGTAACTCTTTTAGTCAAAATGACGCTTAGGTGTTGCGCTACAACACAGACATTCATACACTACGGCGATTGTTTTGCCGCGGCACAAATAGACCAAAGTTTTGCCTAAGTCTAAAAAATCGTGTAGTGTGCCAACATAGAATCTACCCTCAGGAGAAGAAAGAAAGTGAGTAACTTTGAAGAACGCGTAAAGAAAATTGTTGCCGAGCAATTAGGCGTTAAATTAGAAGACGTAAAAAACGAATCTTCTTTTGTTGACGATCTTGGTGCAGACTCTTTAGATACCGTTGAATTAGTCATGGCTTTGGAAGAAGAATTCGAAACCGAAATTCCAGATGAAGAAGCCGAAAAGATCAATACTGTACAAGCTGCTATTGATTACGTTACTGCCAATACAAAATAATTGGTCAATAACAAAAAAAGCCGCATCCCGTTACCGTGGGCTATGCGGTTTTTTTTTGACATTTTTATTTTATATTTGAGTGTTAATATTGTATTAGTTAATTAAAAATTTAGATTTAATTTCTTGGAGTGATCTATGAGTCGTCGTGTTGTAGTCACAGGTTTAGGTATGGTGACCAGTTTAGGTGCAGATGTAGCAAGCACATGGGCAGGTATTTTGGCCGCTAAAAGTGGTATTTCTAACATTGACCATTTTGATGCCACTCAATACAAAACACGTTTTGCGGGCTTAGTGCGCGACTTAAATGCCGAAGAGTATATGCCTGCCAAAGAATTACGTCGTTATGATGAGTTTATGCACTATGCAGTCGCTGCTGGTGTTCAAGCCATGAACGATGCCAAACTTGAAATAACACCTCTTAATGCATCGCGTATTGGGGTGGCGATGGGGTCGGGTATTGGCGGTTTAACCACCATTGAAAATGGTCATAACACCTTATTTAATGATGGCCCAAATAAAATTTCGCCTTTTTTTGTACCAGGTTCGATAAGCAATATGGCAGCAGGTTTGTTGGCAATTCGTTTTGGCTTAAAAGGGCCTAATTTTGCCGTCACAACAGCATGTACTACCGCAACACATTGTATAGGCTTGGCTGCGCGTTTAATTGCGTATGGTGATGCTGATGTGTTTTTGGCTGGTGGTGCCGAAAAAGCATCATCACCTTTAGGTATGGCAGGTTTTGCTGCTGCGCGTGCTTTGTCGATTCGTAATGATAACCCTCAAGCGGCAAGTCGTCCTTTTGATAAAGACCGAGATGGTTTTGTATTAGGCGATGGTGCAGGGGCAATGATTTTAGAAGAATACGAACACGCCATTAAACGCGGTGCGACTATTTATGCCGAGTTAGTTGGTTTTGGTATGAGTGATGATGCGTTTCATATTACTGCACCCTCAGAGAATGGCGAGGGCGCGGCTGATGCTATGCGTAATGCACTTAACGATGCGGGTTTAGCTCCTGAGGCCGTAGATTATATTAACGCACATGGTACGAGCACTCCTGCGGGTGATGTAGCAGAGTCTCAAGCTATTGAGTCGGTATTTGGCCAACATGCTTATAAACTAGCAGTTAGCTCTACTAAGTCGATGACAGGTCATTTATTAGGCGCTTCGGGTGCAGTTGAGGCAATATTTAGCGTGTTGGCGATTCGTGACAATATTGCGCCTCCAACCATTAACTTAGATAATCAAGACCCTGCCTGTAAGTTGGATTATGTGCCTCATCAAGCACGCCCTATGAAAATAGATGTGGCCTTGTCAAATTCGTTTGGCTTTGGTGGTACGAATGGCACGTTGATTTTTAAACGCGTTTAATTTGTGGTAGTAAGTGTGTAATAAAGGCAGCTATTGCACACTTGCTACAAATATACTGCCTTAATGTTAATCTGGATGCGTTGGTACGCTTTCATCAAGTGTTAGCGTAAACCAGCCGCCTGCAATATGTTTATGTGTCCATACCCCCAATAGCACCGTATGACCTTGCTCGTTTGATAATACCTTAAAATAATCTTTCCACGGTTGATGGTCGTAATTCATGGTTGCTGTTGCTTGGCCACGCCAGCGAATATCTGTCATGCCCACATTTCCCCAAATAGGAATGGGAAAATAAAACTTATCTGACCAACGTAATAGTAAAGGGTCACCTTGATGCTGTGTGCGATAGCGTTTGCCCCATTTAATCCCTAATAAATTGAGTGGCTTAATAATCGCTAATTCGGCTAAATCTAACACTGAGCCATTGGTGCGTAAAATTTTACCATTCCATGTTTTATTCACTAAGTCTGTTTTGGCATTAACCGTTGGTAGTGAGTCGTACAAACGTACTAAATCTTCTTCGTTATAAATTAGACCGTCTTGGCGAAGTATCTCGGCGCGTAATTGCTCAAGTGTTTTACCAGAACCAAGCAGTTTTTTGTTTTCAAAACCTTCTTCGTTCCATACTGACTTACTTGGTTGCAAATAACATAAGCCGCTAATTAAACAATTTAGAGGAAACATGACAAATTGTGCGACATCATAAACGGCAGAAGGATAAAAAAGCACTTTAGGTTTTTTGTATACTGACATGATAATTTCTCATTAGTAAGGTTGCCTAACATAAATGAATGAATATTCATTCATTTTGAAAATAGCATACTACTTAAAAGCTGTCAAAATACTTTAATGATTTAGTAAGCGCGTTAGTAGCGGGTGTACGTCTTCTTTTGATTTAGTCGCATAGATGTAAAGTCTTCAAGCTTTGTATCTTGAATCATTACATGGATTATTTAGACTTGCCGTAATCCATGTTGCGTTATACAAACACAAGTTGTTTAATCAGTGTCCATTTTTAGACAAAAATGTTTTCTCATACCCTAATAAAGCTTGCCATAGTTGAGTGCGTTGTAATGGTGTTTCTTGGGTTTTGACTGTTAAATGGGTAGGGCGCGGCTCTCTATCTAACCAAAATAAGCCTGTAGTTTGGCTTGCTTCAGTGGCTGATGCTAACCAAACAATGGTATCCGCACCTTGTTTTGGGGTACGTAAAATAGGTTTAGTTAATTTATAAAATTCGGGTAGAGAATCAACCACCCCTGCGGTCTCTGCCCAACCAGGATGCATTGCATGAACACTAATGCCTTCTTTTTGCCATTTTTTTGCCCATTCTTCGGTTATTACCATTAAGCCACGTTTGGCTTTGGCATAAGC
>DDBM01000057.1 GCA_002333125.1 Moraxellaceae bacterium UBA2032
CTCTAAACCCTATAAATAGCAACTATAGCAATAGCGGCAGGGTACTTATTTACTTTTTTAAGCCTGTTAAATAGCAATGCCTGTAAAGTTAACAGGTATTACGTTTTTACTTTGAATAAGGTCTAGGTAATCAGCGTACCATTGCATCATCTTATGACGTTCGGGCATAAATTGAGTACGCAAATAAGCACCGCGCACCTTACTGGTCGGCACATGGGCAAGCTGTCGCTCGATAGCATCGGGGTTAAACAAATTACTTTCATTGAGTACCGATGAAAATATGCTCCTAAAGCCGTGTCCCGTCATGCGCCCCTTGTACCCTACTCGCTCAATCATTCTTAAAATAGTCATATTAGACATCGGTCTTAATGGTTCGCTTCGATTAGGGAATACTAAGTCAAAGTGACCCGTTAAAGGCCGTATATCGTCCAGTAAAGCGATTGCTTGACGTGATAAAGGCACAATATGTTCTTGTCGTCTTTTCATACGTTCGGCAGGTATGCGCCACTCTTTAGCCTCTAAATCAAACTCACACCACCTAGCCCCTACTATCTCGCCTGTTCTTACGCCTGTTAGCATCAGCAAATTAAAGGCAATGCGTGTCTGTGGCTCACAATCATAATTACCAATAGCCGTTAAAAAATCGGGTAACTCGGCAATACTTAACGCGGCATAGTTGGTTGGCTGTGCAGAGGTTAAAGCCCCTTGCAAATCGGTTACTGGGTTATAGCTGACTTTTTCGGTAACAATGGCATATCTAAAAATAGCCTCACATCGCTGCTTTACGCGCTTGGCTATCTCTATAGCACCCCTTTTCTCTATCTTGCGTAATACGTCCAAGACATCAAGCGGCCTAATCGTGTTAATGGGTTTTTTACCTAAAAATGGGAATATGTCACTTTCTAAACTGGCAATAATTTGTTTTGAGTGTCTTGGTGTCCATTTGTTGCTACCAAATGCCCACCACTCACGCGCCACCATCTCAAAATCATTATCTAGGGATATTTTGGCTTGCCGTTCGCTTTCTTTTTTGGCTTCGCTAGGGTCTATGCCTTGAGTGAGTAGTTTTCTAGCGGCATCGCGCTTTTTACGGGCATCTTTTAATGTAATGGTCGGGTAAAGGCCAAAAGATAAACGGCTTTCTTTGCCCGTAATAGGCCGCCTGAACTTCATTTGCCACTTTTTAACGCCTTTAGGGGTAATCTCTAGGTATAAACCGTCTGTATCGTACTCGCGCTGTGGCTTATTGTCGGTACGGGTATATTTTACGGTCTTTAAAAAGGTGTCTGTAATCGGCATTGGGGGAATTACCTAAGTTAGAACTGACAATTCCCCCGATAATGCCCCAAAAAAGTTTAGCTTACAATATCTATAATGAACATAACAGACAATAAAAAAGCCCTGACTCATTGGGAATCAAGGCTTTAGTAGATAATACTGAACGTATTAGAACACTGTTTGGCGGAGAGAGAGGGATTCGAACCCTCGGTAGGCTCGCACCTACGCCTGATTTCGAGTCAGGTACATTCAACCGCTCTGCCACCTCTCCGTTCAGGCCGCAAAATATAGCTACTTTGCAGCAAAAACTCAAGTAAAAACATCATTTTATTGACATTTAAATCAAGAAAAACTTACACTCACTCATTGCACAATTACAACGGCACATCATCTACTGTATCTGCTGCGGTATCAATGGTTTCATCGACCGTTTCTAATGCCTCATCGACTTTATTTCCAGCAACAGGCACTACAGAGACAACAGCCCCTACTAGGCTGGCGCTTGCACCAACTACACGCATGGGCATAGTCACTAGTTTTGTTAAAAAGCAACCACTTAAACTGCTTACTAATGCTGCTACAAGCATAATTTTGGCAAGATTATTCATGTTTGACTCCATCCATTAGCTTAGGATTTACACATTACGCTATCAATTAACGACAACTGCGTAAATCCTAATAAGTTATAAAGACTTTATTTATAACAGCAAAATGGCCTAGATATCAATTAAAATCAATACCTAAGCGACGGCCTACTTCTTCGTAAGCCTCAACCACATCACCTAAACCTTGACGAAAACGGTCTTTGTCTAATTTTTTACGGGTTTCTTTGTCCCATAAACGACAGCCATCAGGCGAAAACTCATCACCCAACACAATACGGTCATGAAATACGCCAAACTCTAATTTAAAATCTACCAACAACATATTGCCGTCAGCAAATAAGCCTTGTAATACTTGATTAACTTCAAAAGACAGCTCTTTCATACGAGCCAATTGTGCTTCGGTTGCCCAACCAAATGACTTCACATGACTATCGTTAATCATCGGGTCGCCTAATGCATCATTCTTTAAAAACAACTCAAAAGTTGGCGGATTTAACTCTAAGCCTTCGGTAACACCCAAACGACGACACAAGCTCCCTGCTGCATAGTTACGCACCACACATTCAACAGGAATCATCGTTAAACGTTTTACTAACACCTCATTAGGTGTAATCAATTTGTCAAAATGCGTTTCTATGCCTGCATCGGCTAATTTTTGCATGATAAACGCATTAAATACATTATTTACACGGCCTTTTCGCGCCAATTGCTCTACTTTTTTGCCATCAAATGCTGATGTATCATCACGAAAGACTAACACCAAATAATCGGGGTCATCGGTGGTATACACAGATTTTGCTTTACCCGTATACAATAAATCACGCTTTTCCATGGAAAACTCTCTACTAAATAATATTAGCTTGGCCAGTGCTTAATAATGTTAAGCAATATTTGCTGGCTTAGCTTGCTGTCTGCTAAGGTGTCACTGTCTTTTTGTACAGAAACGATATTATTGATACTTGTTTGCGTTAATTTGAGCAAATAAGCCTGTTTTTTATTATCTTGAACCAATTCAAGATAATACAATCCTAAACTTTGATTACGGTCAGTCACATTAAGATTCGCCGCCTTCATTGCCAAACCTAATTGCTCCCACACTTGCAAGCTGTTACCTGCGGTATGTAATAAAGGCACACTATTACCATCAAACACGATTTCTGGTTTAGACGCTACCGCTTGAGTCACCACATTATTTGGTGTTTCTTTAGGTAATATTGACTGTGGTGTAGGCACAACAAACTCTTGTTTACGGCCTTTGCCTTGAACCAGCACTGCTGCTTTATCTGTGGGCGTGGTGACCTTAGGAATCACATATAACGGCTGTATTTCTCGTTGTGTAGCTAATTGAGCATCTAAAGGAGGAAGTGTGTTTGCTTGCAAATAATCAAGCGAGCGATTAGGAAATAAGCCACAACCGCTCATTATTAATGTCATTGCCAACAACAAACACTCACGCTTCATTTTAAATACCTGCTTTTTTGAGTGCAAGACGCACAATATCGTGACAAGGTGCGGCTAACACAGTGAGTGGTAAACGAATACCTTGTGTGATGCGCCCCATCTCAAATAATGCCCATTTAACAGGAATCGGGTTTGACTCCACAAATAGGTCTTTATGTAACGCCTCTAATGGCTCATTTAAATGCTGTGCTTGCGAGGCATCGTTTNNCCTTTAGCACCCATTAATATTAGCTGATAGGCCGTCGCATCATCACCTGAATAGACCGCCATTTTATCGCCAACTAAGCCAATTAATTCTTGGCCACGCACTAAGTTACCTGTGGCATCTTTAATACCAACAATATTAGGCAACCCTGCTAAACGAGCCACCGTGGCGTTGGACATATCTACACCTGTACGACCTGGTACATTGTATAAAATTTGTGGAATATTAACGGATTCAGCAATGGTTTTATAATGCTGATATAAACCTTCTTGAGTGGGCTTATTATAATATGGCGTAACCAGTAAACAGGCATCTGCACCTGCTGCTTGGGCTGATCTGGTTAGCTCTATGGCTTCACGAGTAGAGTTTGCGCCCGTTCCTGCAATCACAGGAATACGTTTATTAACGGTTTCAACGACACTTTTAATAACGGCACAATGCTCATTTACATCTAAAGTAGCCGATTCGCCTGTAGTCCCTACAGCAACAATGCCATGTGTACCTTCGGCAATGTGCCATTCAACTAACGATTTAAGGGCTGGCCAATCTATATCGCCATTTACCTGCATAGGGGTGACCAATGCTACCAAGCTGCCCGT
This sequence comes from Moraxellaceae bacterium UBA2032, assembly GCA_002333125.1. GTDB lineage: Bacteria > Pseudomonadota > Gammaproteobacteria > Pseudomonadales > Moraxellaceae > Agitococcus. The sequence continues at coordinate 4,149 of DDBM01000057.1, forward strand.
AATCATCTGTGTTCTCCGATTTATTACGAAAAAATAAACCAACAAATATCTAAGCAAAACAAAAAAGCCGACTTATAAAGTCGGCTTTTTAATTTGGAGCGGGAAACGAGACTCGAACTCGCGACCCCGACCTTGGCAAGGTCGTGCTCTACCAACTGAGCTATTCCCGCGTTTGTAGGAGAGCAATTTTAGTGTTTTTTTAATAAGCGTCAAGCTAATTATGTTAACAGTGCCTAAGTTAGTGTTTATTTGCTCATAAAACACGCGATCTCTAGTAACATAATGCTATTAACATCAATATAGGCATTTAATCAGCTTTGCTTAGCTCTGGCCACGCGGCACGCAAATAAATAATCATTGACCAAATTGTTAACACAACAGCCACATAAAGCAAAAAATAACCTAAATAATTAAGCATGGGATGTTGCACTAATAACACGGTAATGGCGGTCATTTGAGCCGTTGTTTTCCATTTGCCAATATGAGATACCGCAACATTGGCTCTTTTACCTAGTTCGGCCATCCACTCTCTAAGCGCAGAAATAGTAATCTCACGCGAGATAATCACAATCGCTGGTATAACCATTTCGAGTGTAGGATAGGACTGTACTAATAATACCAAGGCTGCCGCCACCATAAGTTTATCGGCAACTGGGTCTAAAAATCGTCCAAAAGCGGAAGTTTGATTTAAGGCTCGTGCTAAATAACCATCGAACCAATCGGTAATAGCCGCTAATAAAAACACCCCTGCAATAATCCAATGCTGCCATACAAAAGCAGGCAAATACGCCAATAAAACCAAGACAGGAATTAAAACTACTCGCATCAATGTTAAAATATTGGGAACATTCCATAAATGTTGATTCGCCAAGAGTCTCTCCAAAAATGCACTATTATTAATGCAAAATATCATAAATTGATTGAGCTAAATTTACGCCTATTCCCGACACAACCGCCAACTCTTGCACACTGGCATTAATTACGCCTTGTAAACCACCAAAATGTTGCAACAACGCACGACGACGTTTGGCACCTAAATTAGGAATAGCCTCTAAAGGCGAAGACTGCCGCGCTTTATCACGTTTGGCACGATGCTTGGTAATGGCAAAACGATGCGCCTCATCACGAATGTATTGTAGCAAATGAAAGGCTACATCATCAGAGGCTAATTGCATTATTTGCCCATCGCTAAAATGTAAGGTTTCTAAACCTGCTTTACGTCCCTCACCTTTAGAAATAGCCAAAACACACATCGAGAAACTTAAATTCAAACTTGCCAATGTGTGTAACACTCTATCTAACTGCCCTTTTCCACCATCTATCAGCAACACATCAGGTATTGGGCTATCGCTATCTACACGTTTAAAACGTAGCCTAATGGCTTGTTCCATAGCGGCGTAGTCATCGCCTGCGGTAACATTTTTGATGGCATAATGGCGATAGTCGCGTTTTTTAGCCCCTTGAGCATCATAAACCACACAAGAAGCAACCGTTGCTTCACCTTGCAAATGACTAATATCAAAACATTCAATGCGTTGTGGTATTTGGCTTAACTGCAACAGGCTTTGTAAAGCTTGCAAACGGGTACTGACTTGTAATTTAGTTTGAATGTGGGCTTTTATGGCTTCTTGAGCATTGAGCTGCGCTAAATTAAGCCATGCCGCACGCTGTTCTTTAACACGTGTTTTAATAAGAATTTTATGGCCATAACTCTCTAAAAAAGCATCCGTTAATGCTTGGTTGTCTTGGGCATCTATTGGGTAATTAAGTAAAATTTCTTTAGGCAAATCACGTTCTTGCTGCCAATAAAAAACACTTAAAAACTCCACCATAATGTCATTTTCTTGCTCGTGCGTTGTGGGTAAAAAATAACTTTTACTACCTAAAACTCGCCCGCCACGCACATATAAAACCTGAATACACACTACACCTTTATCAATCAGCAGCGCGAATACATCCGCCTCGCCTTGTTCACAATATACCGATTGTTGTGTTTGAATTTGTCTTAGGGTGGCGAGTTGGTCACGATAAAAAGCTGCTTGCTCAAATTGTAACTGTGCCGAGGCATCTTCCATTTGTTGTACAATTTTTTGTTGAACTTCGGTACTTTTGCCTTCTAAAAAACGTACCGTATTTTGCACATCATACTGATAGTCCTCACGACTGACCAAACCCACACAAGGCGCACGACAGCGTTTAATTTGATATTGCATACAAGGACGGTCACGGTGCTTAAAGGTCGCTGCATCACATTGACGTACCTGAAACACCTTTTGCAATAACAACAAAGCATCAAAAACCGCTTTACTATTGGGGTAAGGCCCAAACAAACGATTGCCTGTGCCAAGCAGCTTTTTACCGCGTTGCCAATAGATTTGTGGAAACTCTTCGGCCAAAGACACCACTAAATAAGGATAGCTTTTGTCATCTTTTAATAAAATATTATAGGGAGGCTTAAGATTTTTAATTAAGTTTTGTTCGAGTAATAAAGCTTCGGTTTCGGAGTGAGTAATGATTAACTCAATATCACAAATTTTACTGACTAAGGCTTGAGTTTTAGGATGCGTGATATTTTTTTGAAAATAACTTGAGACGCGATTTTTGAGAGATTTTGCTTTACCCACATATAACACATTACCTTGTTCACCTAGCATTTTATATACGCCAGCTAAATGAGGCAAGGCAGCTAAAATAGTGGGTATTTTTGCGTGCTTCATTCTTTTTTTGCCACACCATAACGCATTGCTAAATGGGTTAATTTAACATCATTATCTACGTTTAATTTACCATATATACGACTGCGATAAGTACTTAAGGTGCTTAAAGAAACATTCATCGTATCGGCCATATCCTGATTGCCTTTACCATCTACAATCATTTCGGTCGTTTGCATTTCACGGGGAGACAAAGCATCAAAAGGCGATACCGAAGCTTTATCTCTATTTGCCCAATTTTTAGCTAATTGTGTCGCAATATCGGCACTAAAATAACGCTGCCCTAAAGCAACTTGACGAATAGCCTGCACCATTTCATCTAAACAAGTCCCTTTAGTAATATAACCCGATGCCCCTGCGCCTAAAATACGTGACGGTATAGGTTCTTCATCATGAGCCGAAACCGCTAAAATTTTAATACGTGGAAAGCGTTGTATTAATTTTCGGGTTGCCTCTACGCCGCCAATTCCTGGCATTTGTACGTCCATTAAAACCACATCAGGTTGCGTACGACACACAAAGTTAATTGCCTCTTCGCCCGTTTTTACCTGTCCAACAACGGTTAAATCTTTAATATCGGCTAACATACGAGAAACACCCATACGCACGATATCATGGTCGTCAACTAAGAGGACTTTTATCAACGCTCACCTCGACCTAATTTAGTAAAAAAAACGCCAATTATAAAATATCGCGTCATGGTTCACACTAAATTGACTACAAATTCGACTATTATTACTTTATAATATACAAAGGATAATCGTACGTGCTTAAGTGTTATAAATAAGCTGTATTTATACCCCAAAGCAGGCTAATTATCTTGCTTTTGCTCGTACATATAAAAATTAAATCTAATTTAAGCATCAACATCAGCAATAACTGTCTATTTAGACTATTATGATTAGATAAGGGTGCTTAATTTGTTACAAAATTTTGCAAGCATACAAACTTAATCGTATTTAAGAAGATTCTATCGCTAGAATGCCCTCTTATTTTTTAATTAAGTTTTTAAAACTCAATTTTGTAATTTGATATATAAATATATTGAACATCAATCTATTGGGACTTAGATACTTACGGCACATTATACTTTTTGCTGTAATTTTCTGCTAAGTTCTGACACTGTAATTACTCGCTGCTCAGTCGGTGTTTTATAAAATGGGTCGTGCATTATGATGAGCTTTCGTTCCGCTTTGTTGCCTTCTTTTGTTTTAGGGCTTGTGTTAGCTATTACGCCTATACATCAGGCAGAGGCTAAAGAAACACATACTACCAAAGTTAGCAAAACTGCAAAAACCAGCAAAACAACTAAAGTCACTGCAAGCAAAACTAATGACACCCAAAAAAGCACTAAAAAAACAGTAAAAACCACCAAAAAATCTAACGGAAAAGCTGTCGTTGCTAAAACGTCAACCAAAACAAGTAAATCAAAAACTGTTGCTGTTGTTAGCAAAAAGGATAAAGCCTCTAAATCTCAAAAAAGCCTTGTTAAGTCAGATGCACAAAAAACCAGTAAAACCAAAGAACAACGTTTAGCCGAACGCAAAGAGCGTAGCCGCGAGCGTTTTGCCAAAGTCTCAAGAACAGGTCAAATTGCCAAAGTTGCAAAATATGCCGCTAAGCCTGTTGTTGTTGCTTCGGTCGCTGCTACTTCTGTTATAGCCTCTCAAAGCACACCCGCTATTGAGCAAAACAAAAGCATTGCTAGCACTTTAAATTTAGAATCCAAATCGGCTTTAGTGATTAACTCGGCAACAGGTGAGGTGTTATATGGTAAAAATACTGACCAACCTATTCCTATTGCCTCTATTACCAAATTAATGACTGTAATGGTTGTTTTAGATGCCAAATTACCTTTAGACGAGGCGATTACCATTACCGAAGACGACATTGACCGTTTAAAAAATACCAGCTCTCGCTTGCGTGTAGGCAGTGTACTCTCTCGTGCAGAACTCATGCTGTTAGCTTTAATGTCCTCCGAAAATCGTGCGGCTCATGCCTTAGCGCGTACTTATACAGGTGGTGAAAGTGCCGCTATTGCCGCAATGAATCGTAAAGCCAACGCTTTAGGTATGACTCAAACGCGTTTTGAAGATGGCACTGGTTTAAACAGCCATAATGTGGCCTCGCCTAAAGATTTAGTCGTTATGGTTAAAGCCGCTAGCACCTACCCGCTTATTAGCCGTTTTTCGACTACAGGTGGCCACGCGGTCGCCATTAAAGACTCGATACAACAATTTAATAACACCAATATGTTAGTTAAAAGCCCTGATTGGGAAATTGGTATTTCTAAAACAGGTTATATTAACGAAGCTGGCAAGTGCTTGGTCATGCAAGCCAAAATCAAGTCCACACCTGTGGTGATTGTATTAATGGATTCTTGGGGTAAATATACTCGTATTGGTGATGCCCAACGGGTTAAAAAATGGCTTGAATCCTCATCTGTTAATTAAAATACTCGCCATTGACACAAAAGGCCGCTACTCTAACCCAAGATAGCGGCTTTTTTATTTATAGGATAATTTTATGCACGAACAATATGCACTTTCGGCAGAAACACTTGCCCGTTTAGAAGATTATTTAGACAGTGAAGACAACGAAAATGGCCTTAATTTTTGTGGTACACATGGCTTTTTATGTGCTATTACCGTTGGCCCTCAAATCGCGACTGCCGCTTGGCTTGACGCATTATTTGAAGAACAAGTTCCTCAAGAATGGATCGTCGATTTATGTGCATGGCAAAAAAGTATTCATGCCCTGCTTTATCATCAAGAAACACTCCATTTGCCTTGTGAGTTAGTCGTTGGCGTAGAAGACAACGACCTAACAGATTGGTGCATTGGTTTTATGGAAGGGATGTTTAGTAACGAAGATGCGTGGTATGCCAAAGATGAAGATACCGTCATTGAACTAACTTTACCAATGGTGACCATTAGCGATTTAATTGAAGATGCCGAACTCGATAAATTACGCAAAAACCGCCAGTTATTACAACAATTTGCGCGTGAAATTCCCGAAGTTTTAACCCAACTTTATTTATTTTATAATGCGCCCAATACACCCTAAATAATAAAAGAGCGTGATAATCACGCTCTTTTTAGTTTAAGTTAATTTAGTTGTTTGACGTACTTTTTGACTTTGGCGCATTCTAAAACGTGCTTTTTGCTCAGGTGTCGTCTGTTCATAACACGCATGACAACTGACTCCATCTTCATAATGTGGATGACTGATGTCTTGTTCAAATAAAGGATGACCGCAACCAAAACACATCCGTGTATGACCTAAATCTACACCATGTGCCACACCCACTCGACGATCAAATACAAAACATTCACCCTTCCATAAACTTTCTTCGGGCGCAATTTCGGCCAAATAATTTAAGACACCACCTTTTAAGTGATAAACCTCTTTAAAACCTTCTTGTAATAAATAGCTCGTAGATTTTTCGCAACGAATACCGCCAGTACAAAACATTGCTATTTTTTTGTCTTTAGCATCTTTTAAATGCTCGGCTACATATTTAGGAAACTCACCAAAGGTTTTGGTTTGTGGATCAATTGCTCCTTCAAAAGTACCTGTTAAATACTCATAATCATTGCGTGTATCTATCACAATAACATCGGGGTCTTGAATAAATTCATGCCATTCTTTAGGTTGTAAATATGTTCCGACGGTTTCACGCGGGTCAACTTCTACACCTAACGTGACAATTTCTTTTTTAAGTTTAATTTTGAGGCGTTTAAAAGTGTGCTCGGGTGCAAAGGACTCTTTATACTCCATGTGGTCAAAGCCTTGCGCTAATAAAAACTGATGTAACACATCAATCGCTTGGCGTGAACCTGAGACCGTTCCGTTAATGCCCTCACTCGCTACAATTAATGTGCCTAAAATTTGCTGTGTTTTGCACAATTCTTTTAGTGACTGTTGCAGCTCTGACGCGCAAGCCACGGCTTTAAACTGATATAATGCCGCAACAACGATAGCATCCATAAAGTACCTTTCTTAAACTCGTTAATAACTCATGCTTAACTCATTACCTAAAACCCCATGTATTGGTCTTTGTTCCACTGTTTTTGGTGACAGTGTTTGTCGAGGCTGTATGCGTTTTATTCACGAAGTCATTGACTGGAATCGCTATAGCACCGAGCAAAAAACCATTATTTGGCAGCGTTTAGATGAGCATTTGCGGCTAATTTTACCACAATATGTAAGGATATATGACCCTAGAAAAATAATTGCTGCCTTACAACAGCAGCATATAGTGTATGACCCCGATAATTTGTGGCGTGGTATTTATGAGTTATTACGCGCTTATGAAAAAGGCATTATTAATTTAGAACAAATAGGCTTTAGTGTTAAAAGTCAGTATCGTTTAATAGATATACAAGAAAAATTGTATGAATTAGCGTTTGCTTATTATGAAAAAGATTTTTTGCGCGCCACAAAACAAGAAAGCGACCTAAGTCGCTCTCTTATCTCACTTAATCATATTAATGATTAATAATGATAAACAGCACTCAAACCCAACACCATTGGGTCAACCGTTAATGTACCAATATCCGCACCATTTAAGGTTAAGTCACTTTCAATATTAATATAACGCAAATCAGCTGCGACACCCCAAGGACTATTAGGCATACGGTACTCAAAACCTACGGTTGCTGCCAAACCAAAACTGTCTTTACCTCTTAATTTTGCACCAGCTAATACAATCTTTTCATCATAAACCAAAGTGTAGTTTAAACCTAAGCCAACATAAGGTGAAAAGGCAGCATCTGGCGTAAACAAGTATTTAGCCGTAAATGTAGGTGGCAAATGCTTAAAACTGGCAATTTTAGTATCGCTCTTAGTGTCTTTTACGTCATGTTTAAAGGGAATGGCTAATAACACCTCTCCAACAATATTGGGGGCAAATTTATATTCAATTGCAGGGGTAAAGCCAACTTCTGAACTCACATCAGCTTCAAATGCACCGCCTGCCAATGAACCATTATTACTTTTAGGATTAATCTGACTAAAGCCAGCTTTTACTGACCAAGGTGACTCTGCACTCGCCGTTAAAGGTAATACCGCTAAAGAAGCAAGAGTTAAAGATAATGCTAAAGTACGCATATGCGACTCCTATTGGGGACAAAGAAAGTGTTTCAAAATGTTTACACTTTCAGATTAAGCCTGTTCAGCCACAATGTCCACAAATTTTATATGGTTAATAGCCCAAAAAATAGCCATATAAAAAATATGGCTATTTAGCATCTTTTGTTAACCTCTAGATGGCACTTTTGCTTGCTCTTTATCACGCTTCCATTGATTAATTCTTTGTTGCTCTAGCTCTTGTTCTCGTGCTGCATCCATTTCGGCAGGTGTAGAACGGTCAAAACTTAACGAAGATGATGCCATTGAATTAGGTTCACCACGTTTACTTTTAAGTTTAATATTTAAGCGCAACTCATTGGCAGAGTCTGCATTACGAATGGCATCTTCATAAGAAATTTGCCCTTCGTTGTATAACTCAAATAATGCCCAGTCAAAAGTACGCATCCCTAACTCACGTGACTTTTCCATAATTGGCTTAATTTCGTGGAACTCACCTTTAAAGATTAGCTCTGATACCATTTGGGTATTAAGAAGAATTTCAATCGCGGCGCGGCGACCTTTGCCGTCAGGGGTACGAATTAAACGCTGCGATACAATGGCGCGTAAATTTGCCGACAAATCCATGAGTAACTGATTACGACGTTCATCAGGAAAAAAGTTAATAATTCGGTCAATGGTTTGGTTGGTGCTGTTGGCGTGTAAAGTACCTAAACATAAATGACCTGTTTCGGCAAAAGCGATGGCATGTTCCATGGTTTCTGCATCACGAATTTCGCCAATTAAAATCACGTCAGGTGCTTGGCGTAAGGTGTTTTTAAGTGCATGGTGCCAACTATGGGTATCTACACCCACTTCACGGTGTGTAATTAACGAAAGTTTAGATTGATGCACATATTCAACAGGGTCTTCTACAGTAATAATATGACCTTTGGAGGTGCGGTTACGATGGTCAATCATTGCCGCTAATGACGTTGATTTGCCTGAGCCTGTGCCGCCAACAACTAGCACCAAGCCACGTTTATTCATGATGACTTCTTTGAGAACCTCAGGCAAACCGAGCTTTTCAAAGTTAGGAATTTCGGCAGCAATGGTACGAATAACCATACCTACATGCTGTTGCTGCATAAAAATATTTACCCGAAAACGCGACACATTTGGCACGTTAATCGCAAAATTGCATTCCATCTCTTTAGCAAATTCAGCACGTTGCGTTTCGTTCATGATGGCATGAGCTAACTTTTTAGTAACTTCACCATTAAGCTTGGTTTGCGTCATGGGTTGCATTTCGCCGTTAGCTTTCATGCTTGGTGGAAAATCATGGGCAATAAATAAGTCTGACCCACCTGCTTGGCTCATACTGGTCAGTAGCTTCATCATATAGGCGTAGGCTTGTTCTTCAGTTAGGCTAGACATAATCGTTATTTTCTATTTTTTTAAAGACGGCTAAATGTAGCAAATATTTGATTCATTGCATCTGTTTTTATATTTTTTGTGCGGCAAGTCACACTTTAATGATAAAAGCCCATCAGGTATCCATGATGGGCTTTTAAATAAAAACGAAGTTAAACCTGCGCTTTTAGCTTATTTCCAACCAGTCACTTCGGCAATGGCTTTGCCTAGTTCTGCTGGGTTAGCAACAGTTTTTACACCTGCGGCTTCGAGTGCTGCAAACTTTTCGGCGGCTGTACCTTTACCACCCGAAATAATCGCGCCCGCATGACCCATACGCTTACCCGCTGGCGCTGTTACACCTGCAATGTAAGAAACCACAGGTTTAGTTACATTGGCTTTGATAAATGCAGCCGCTTCTTCTTCTGCCGAACCACCAATTTCACCAACCATAATAATGGCTTCGGTTTGTGGGTCGTTTTGGAATAAAGCTAAGGCATCAATAAAGGTCATACCAGGAATGGGGTCGCCACCAATACCAATACAGGTACTTTGACCAAAACCTAAGTCAGTAGTTTGTTTAACTGCTTCGTAAGTTAATGTACCAGAGCGGGACACAATACCGACTTTACCAGGTAAATGAATATGGCCTGGCATAATACCAATTTTGGATTGACCTGGTGTGATGATACCTGGGCAGTTAGGGCCAATCATACGCACATCGCCTTTACGAACGATGTATTCTTTAACGTATAACATATCAATGGTTGGTACACCTTCGGTGATACAAACCACTAATTTAATGCCTGCGTCAACGGCTTCTAAAATCGCATCTTTACACAAAGGGGCAGGCACATAAATAACCGTGGCTTCTGCACCTGTTTGAGCAACTGCTTCGGCCACTGTATTAAATACAGGTAAACCTAAATGCGTCGTGCCACCCTTACCTGGTGTTACACCACCAACCATATTGGTACCGTAAGCAATCGCTTGTTCGGTATGCAAATTACCTTGAGAACCCGTAATACCTTGGCAAATAACTTTGGTACTTTTATCTATTAAAACGCTCATTATCAGCCTCCAATTACACTTGTTTAACGACTAATTCGCCAGCTTCATTTAAGGAGGCGGCTGGAATAATATTCAAACCACTTTCACGTAGTTTTTGTGCGCCTAATTCGGCGTTGTTACCTTCTAAACGCACCACAACAGGTACTTTTACGCCAACTTCTTGCACTGCACCAATAATACCTTCGGCAATCATGTCACAACGCACAATGCCACCAAAAATATTAACTAGGACGGCTTTAACGGCACTATCAGACAAAATAATTTTGAACGCTTCAGTGACACGTTCTTTAGTTGCACCGCCACCAACGTCTAAGAAGTTAGCAGGTTGGCCGCCTTTCAGTTTAATAATGTCCATCGTGGCCATTGCTAAACCAGCACCGTTTACCATACAACCAATATTGCCTTCTAAAGCAACATAGTTTAGCTCCCATTCGGCCGCACGACGCTCACGGTCATCAGTTTGGCTTGGGTCATCCATCGCTTTTAATTTGGGTTGACGGAAAATCGCGTTAGAATCAACGACAATTTTAGCATCTAAGCAGTGCAAATTGCCTTCTTTGGTCACGACCAAAGGATTAACTTCAATCATGGCTAAGTCACACTCTTCAAACATTTTTGCCAAACCTAAATAGATTTTGACGAATTGTTTGGTTTGAGTGCTGTTTAAGCCTAGTTGAGCAGCCACTTCACGACCTTGATACGCTTGTGCGCCAATTAATGGATCGATGGTGACTTTGAAGATTTTTTCAGGAGTTTCGTGAGCAACTTTTTCAATTTCCACACCACCTTCGGTTGATGCCATAAACACAATGCTACGGCTTGCACGGTCAACAACTGCACCTAAATACAATTCACGCGCGATGTCGGTACAGGTTTCAACTAAAATTTTGTTAACAGGTTGGCCTTTGCTGTCTGTTTGATAGGTCACTAAACGTGTGCCTAATTGGGCTTTGGCAAATGCTTCTACTTCGTCTAATGTTTTAACTAATTTAACGCCACCTGCTTTACCACGACCACCTGCATGGACTTGTGCTTTGACTACCCACACATCACCGCCAATTTGCTCGGCTGCTTGACGTGCTTCTTCGGGAGTGGAGGCAGCAAAGCCTTTGGACACGGGCAAGCCGTATTCAGCAAAAAGCTGTTTGCCTTGGTATTCGTGTAAATTCATTATTTCACCTTTTTATTTAACTGTTAAGCGCGTGTTGCGCTTTGCTTAACAAACAAAAAGTGCGGGGTCACCGCACTTTAGTTGATTATTTGCGTTTACGTTGAATGGCGTGAATAGCACGACCATCTACCGATAACGCGGCTTCATGTACCGCTTCCGACAAGGTCGGATGGGCGAATGTCATTAACTGTAAATCTTCGATACTTGCGGCAAACTCTAAAGCAATCATGCCTTGATGTACCATATCGCCTGCACCTGCACCAATCACTGACATACCTAATAGACGGTCAGTTTTGGCATCGGCAACAAACTTAACAAAACCTTGAGCATCGTTGGCAGCCAAAGCACGACCATTGACAGCAAATGGAAACTGCCCTGCTTTGACTTCAATACCTGCGGCTTTGGCTTGTTCTTCGGTTTGGCCAACCCATGCAATTTCGGGGTGGGTGTAAATTACGCCAATAATGGTGTCGTAGTTAATTTGCGCGTAATGACCTGCAATGACTTCGGCAACCATCACGCCTTCTTCCATCGCTTTGTGAGCCAACATTGGCCCTCTGACTAAGTCACCAATGGCATACACGCCTTCAAGATTGGTACGACATTGACTATCCACAATCACAAAACCACGTTCGTCTTGCTTTACACCACTATTTTCAGCCAATAAGCCTTGAGCATAAGGACGACGACCAACAGCAACAATTAACTTGTCAAAATCAGCGGTTTTTTCGCCATCTTTATCTTGGTAAGTTACCGTGACTACGCCATTGTTAATGCTTGTGCCTGTGACTTTTGCGCCTAAACGAATATCTAAGCCTTGTTTACTCAGAATTTTTTGCGACTCTTTAGCAACTGCTTTATCAAGCATNNGCACCAATCACGCCTAAACGTGCAGGTACTTGCTTAAACTCTAACGCGCCAGTCGAATCAACAATAATATCGTCGGTTAAAGGTGCAGAAGGAATATTGATTGGTGCAGAACCTGCGGCCAAAATAACGGCTTTGGTTGCTTGAATAACTTCGGCTTCACCCTCATGAGGAGTAAATTCAACTTGCTTGTTGGCTAACAACTTACCCGAACCCTGTAGCCACACAATGCCATTACCTTTGAGTAATTGCGCTACACCACCTGTTAACTGGCCAACAACGGTATCTTTACGCGCTTGCATTTGAGTAATATCAATCGCTACTTCGCCCACACTAATACCATGAGCCGCCAAACCTGCTTTAGTATCGTGATAACGNNGCGACTTTTAAACCTAATTGTGCAGCACGAATCGCTGCCTCATAACCACCAGGCCCACCGCCAATCACGACCACATCAAATTGTTGAGTCATTTTTTACGTCCTATTTTTACAATTAGCTCCTCCACCTGAAAAGGGGGAGGCTGGGAGGGAGTTACCTATAAAATAATAACCCCACCCTAACCCTCCCCTAAATTAGGAGAGGGAACTTGAAATATGTTACAAATCCAATAACAACAAGGCTGGATCTTCAACCAAATCTTTAATCGTCACCAAGAAACTAACCGCTTCTTTGCCATCAATTAAACGATGGTCATAAGATAAGGCCAAATACATCATAGGTAAAATAACCACTTCACCTTTAACCGCCATAGGACGCTCTTGGATTTTATGCATACCCAAAATAGCTGTTTGTGGTTGATTTA
>DDBM01000173.1:0-1576 GCA_002333125.1 Moraxellaceae bacterium UBA2032
CGGTCGCCATATTTTTCGATATATTCGCTACATTGAGCATAAAAATCGGGGCTATGTACTTGAATACGTTCGAGTAGGTTTTTATTGTCGCCTGTTTCTATCAGCGTGCGTAAGCTACTGTGTAAGCGCACATAAGCACACATTCTTAATAACATTTTGGTGGGTTCGGTACTTTCGATACCTTCTTCGCCTGATAATAAGTTATTTTGTAACACCGCAGGTTGCTCAAACCCAGCTTCAACTAAGGTACGATGCACACGGCCATTCATCATCATCACATAAAAATCGTTGATGATAGGGGTAGTCCATTTTTGTAAGAGTTCACGGTCTAAATAATGGGCTTTTTCGACTAATTCACCTGTGCTTAGGGTATGTAAAGTGCGTCGTGGAATGTCTTGATAAACTGCATTAAACATTTCTCTAAACTGTTTGACTAATAACGGCATTTTTCTAAAACCGTTCATGAGTCGCATCAGGGCAAGTAACACCTGAGGCAGCTTACGCAACTTTTGGCCTAAGCTAAGTTCAGTATCTTGTACCAGATCAACAGGGTCAGTTAAACCCATCATGCGTTCCATGTCAGACTTGTTGGTTTTAAAGGCAGGCAATAATAATAAGCCGCGGTACCAGTTGTTGATGTTGTAATAAATGCGTCCATGAATTAAGCCCAACAAATTGGCTAACATGTCTTTGTGGTCTTGAATTTGCTTTTCTGGCGCACCTAAAACACGCATGGTTTGTTCGTAAACTGTACGGTAGGCATTGTTAGCAAAGGAGAAGGTCAGTGGCGTAGTGACACCACAATACGATTCTTGAATGTTAGAGTTATCAAACACCACACGCCGTTCGGTGGGTTGTGTAGGGGCAGGCAAACGGGTAATAGGACGCGTTTGTAAAATATAAAATTGACCTTTGCTATAAGCCCATTCGATATCTTGAGGAAAGCGGCGATGTTCGGCAATCGCTTTACCTATATCTCGTAACTGTATGATTTGTTGAGTGTTTAAGCACGAAATATGGCGTTTGTCTTCTTGGGTGTGAATTTCGACTGTGCCACGTTTCGCTTGGTTATCAAACACAACGGCAATGTCTTTGTCGGCTAATTTACTGTCGATGTGACTGCTATTAAGGTTAATGCTGTATTCGTCAGTATTACAAATACCTGCCACAATGCCTTCGCCAACGCCCCATGCGGCACTAATCAAGGCGTGTTGACGGCTGCCAGTTGTAGGGTGTGCAGTAAACATCACCCCAGAGACTTCGCCTTCAATCATTTCTTGTACAATAACGGCGGCTCTAATATCGGTTAAGGCAATATTTTTGCTTAAACGATAATGCAGGGCGCGAGTGTTAAAGGCACTGGCACATACTTGTAATAGGCTTTCTTTGATGGCGTTTAAGCCACGCTGAAACAAATAACTATCCATTTGTCCTGCAAAAGATGCGCCTTGTGCATCTTCGCCTAATACCGAGGAGCGTACTGCAAAATAGGTATTTGTTAATGCGCCAAAATAATCTTCTAACTCTATCGCTAAACTTTTTGGAATTGTAGCGGCCAAAATTTTAGCGCGAATCT
>DDBM01000173.1:1698-6373 GCA_002333125.1 Moraxellaceae bacterium UBA2032
ACATCGGTAAACGATTAACTAGCAAATCCATTAACGCTAATACATAACCTTGTCGCCATTGAACGGGGTCAATGTTTTGGCCTGAATGTTTTTGTAGCTCAGTGCGATGTAATTCAATGTAATAATTTACTTCGTCACGTTGAATGGGGTCAAATAAGGTGAAGCCTAATAATTCGGCTAAATCATGTTGAGGCAGGTGTAGCGTGGCTAATTCCCAATCGTAGGCACAGAGGCGTAGCTCATTGTTGACATCGCGTCTAAAGGCAATGTTGCGTGGGTTAAAGTCGTTGTGAATTAAGGTGCGTGGCATGGCTTCGATGGCGGGCCACCAATCTTTAATGTTATGCACAATTTCTCTAAAGGCATCGAGGTCTTCTTCCGAAAACCACTCAGGAAACTCTTCACGCGCATGAACGCCTAATAATTCCCATAAGCGTAGCTTGTCTTCCATGCCTTGTGCGGTGGGGTAATCAACCATCCAAGTTTGTTGTTTGAGTTCCTCTTCTTTGCCATACCAAATACTGTGTACGGCAGCAATGCCTTTAATGGCTGCTTCGATATGGCTTCGACCCCATTCATGGGTGTCATCGGCACTGTCTAATAGCTCTACGTCTTGTAAATGCTCTTCTACAATGACATAGGCTTCGCGCTCGGCATCTTCAATAATGCCATACACTTTAGGTGCGTATTGGGTAAAGCGTGGGTCTTGCTGTGCCATCACCGCTAATTCTTTAATGTGGCAACCTTTAAAACCAATGTGATGTCTAAAATGATTAAAAGATTGTGACAAGCGCGTGTCGCACATGGCGGCCATGCTGTTAAGCATAATAATCACTTCTTCATCAAGCGGCTTAATTTTAGCCATTACTTCTAATTTTTGGCCGTCAATGGTTTTTAAGACAAAAGGAAAGTGACCAATGAGTTTGTTGGTTTTGTGTGAGGTTAGCTCGGTAATAATACTAGAGCCTTTAGATTGATATTTTTGGCTAATCGCATCGACAATCAGCGGTGAGTCCGTGTGTAAATTATTACAGGCCAAATTAAAGAAGTTGTTGTCTAAATCACCCATTTTCAAATAGTTAACAGGACGATTACGGCCTAGTTTTTCGTGGGCTCGGGCAAAGTGGTCGGCGGCAATCGCTGATAAGGTCGAAATGTCTAAGGCTAAACAAAAGCCTGCAATCACTTCTGCTAGTTTATGGGCATTGTTTGGCCCTGCACAACCGAGCATCTCTAGGCATTCACGCTGTTGTGGTAGGTTGGTACCGCCACCGACAGTGCCAATGACTAAGCTAGGTAAAGTGATGGTGCAGTAAGCACAATTATCTTCGGTCAACTCAATGTGTAATTGTGCCAAAGATGACTCATGGACACAGGCAATATCTTGGCCTAAAGCTGTAAACATAGAGCCAATAATATTGGCAACATTAATGTTAATACCAATCATGCCTGCGCTAATCGAACCCATGACAAAACTTTGATAAGCAGTCACTAAAAGTTTAGGAGTGACTTTAAGAATTTTTTCACAGCTTTCGGCAGTTAATAAACATTCGGCCATGACTCTAATACCACGACCTTTTAAAAAGGTTTGGTAGGTCACTTTTTTATCGTTAGATAAGTTAGACTCAATTAGAAAATTTTCGATGCGTAAGCCTTCAAAACGACGCACCGCTTTCATAATCCATTTACAGGCTTGCCATGTGCAAGTGGTGGTCATATTTTGACCTGCTGCATCACCTGTTTCGTAAATAAACTGTACGTGTACGCTACGTCCCATCACATGCGGGTCAATTTGTACGAGGGTGGCATAGTTAGAGTATTTGGTGACTTCTTCGGCCAAGTCTCTAAAATGATCTTTCACCCATTCGGCAAAAAACATGGCGTTATTCATGTCATTAAAGGTAAAGGCGGGTACACGCATCATGCGTTGGCCTAATACCCGTGTTGTGACACCACCCGAACGTGACAAAGCCGTTGCGCCACGTGTTGCCGACGCAACTAATGCGCCTTCGGTAGTGGCTAAGGGCGCGTAAAATAAACCGCCTGCATGATTACCTTTAATGTGTAATGGCCCCGCAACACCGACAGGAATTTCGACTGTGCCAATTAAAGCTTCGATATTACTGACCAATTTACGTGGGTCTAATCGTGTATGTTCGACTTCGCTTAATTGGGCTTGGGTTGCTTCTCGTACAAAACTTAGGCGGTCTTGACGTGCTTCTTCGGTGTATAAACCACGCGCTGGCACTTTAGGTAAGGTGCTGTCGGTGTATAAAATTTCGCCTTCTAAGGCAGGCATGGAACGTAATAAATAGCTGATTTCCCACAAAATTGCGTTACTTTCTTCGCAGGAGTCACTATGCAACTGTAATTCTATGGGGTGGTAAGGTGAATGATTAACTTTGTGTATATACATACAAGGCAAAATAAAATCACGATTAGCCACGTGCAAATGAATTAAATCTAATCGACTACCAATATTGGGAATAATTGAGCTATCTTCTGAAATAGAAATACACAACTGGCCTTTAGCAACATCAATCGGTTGGCCAAAAAGTCGTTGTTCTTGATAACTAAAAGAACATTTAGCATGATGCTCGTCACCAAACAAATAGTGAGGCGAAAAAATAACGGGACGTGCGCTAGTCATTTATCGACTCCTTATAAGGTGGGGACAGGATGAGAGCTAATAACCACCGCAATTAACACGGCATAGCCTGCAAGCATCGTTAATGCAATCACTCCTTCATTCTTTTCGCGGCCTTTAATAGAAGGTGCTTGAATAAACTTGCCGAGTTGCATCATGCCTAAACCATAAAATACCGCTAAAATTGCGCCTGCCCATAAAGGAAAAGTACTGCTTAATTGCGTAATTAAAAAGGTTTGATTGGCGACCATTGCGCTTAACAAGCCCATGACCACTACCGCTGAGCCGCGTGTACCAAAAATGCGTGAGTAAGATTCGATGGTGTCGCGTTCTTCTTCTGGACCTTTGGTTTTACGGGCAATCTCAAAACAAAAACCACTTAAAAAGGCTAAGCTCATCATGGCCGCTAATGGCACAGTGAGTGTGGTTTCAGGTTGAGCCATGTTAGCTAACCACCATACAATTAACGGCATGACCATCATGTGTGACACGGCATACCACGTTAAATGGCGTGTGAGCCAGTCGGCAATAAAAAACTCTTTGCCCATTAAGCACGTCCATGCAAACATGACTGCCCATGCAACAAAGGTTGAGCCTATGCCACCGTCTACATACACAGCGTAGCCAACTTGTAGGCCAATAGCCAAAGCCGCCACGATTTTTAGGTGATTAAGGGTTATTAGGCCGCTTTGTAAGACGCGTTGCGGATGATTTTGGCAGTCGAGTTCGTAATCTTTGTGTTCATCAAATACGCGTAATACCAAAAAGAATGACCACGTGACCACACAGCCCATCACGTCTTGCCATTGCAAAATGCTGTCGTTGCTTGACGCACGTGCAATTGCTGCTGCGGTTAAATACAAAATAAAAAATAATAAAGCATGAGAAAACGGAAAGCGTTGGTTAATCCATGCTAAAAAGCGGCGTGGCCACGCATCGTGTAAGTTAAGTTGAGCGGTTGTCATGTTAAAAAATCTCTTAAAAGTAAATGGTGAGTTCAGTTCTAATAAAACTGTCATCACTTAAAACGGATAATTTATGGTCAGAAGCTTGGAGGCTAAGTACCTCAAAAGCAGAAGGGGTGGCTTGTTTGGTATTAAAAAACCGACCCTCTAAAGAAAGCTTGGCGTTATCGTACAGTCGAGTGCTGCCTTTGATTTTGTATGCTTGCTCATGGGACTGAGTATCGGTAACGACACCTGTTAATAATTCACTAGAGCGCGTATCGTTAAAGGCGACACGCCAACCTAATAACACATCATGTTCAAAACTATGAGTGGCGTTGTTGTTGCGGCTATCGTGTAAATATTCGACCAACCAACCTACATCAATCATCGAGCCAAATGCACCCACTTGGGTATATTCAAAGCCAACATCACTGGTACTGTAAGCATTACCCATGCCATGACGCTGTATCGTTTCGAGCTTTAATAACCAATCACCCACGATGTATTGCACATCAAGGCCAAGCTGTGCAATAACAGGGTAATAGGCAGCTAAAGTGGGCTGATAGTCTGCAACAAAGCCCGTCGGTATAAAGCCTGTATAGCTTAATTTTGTAGGGTCAACATTAGGTTGTAATAATGGCTCACGAGATGTACCACTAAACGCACTCAAACCTAAACGTAAACCTTGTGCGTTAAATTGGTAGCGTAATGCCGCATCAATACGATGATTTTTAGCTCCCGATTCATAACGGGCATCATCTTCTACTACCCACGGCAAGCGTAAACGGCCATCATAACTCGCAAAGGGCTGCTCTCTAAAATAAGGTAACAAGTACACATCAAGTAAATGTTGCTCTTGCTCAAAACTCACATTTACTAAAGGCTGACCTAGTTTAATATCGCCATCAATGCTTTCGAGGTAATTACGCTGATTAACCACATCAACTAAATGTTGACCTTCGGTAACACCCCAAAATACTTGTCCTATGCCTGCGCGTAGTTGCCATTGTTGTTTGGCATACGTCCATAAGGCTTCTTGCACATCAACACTAGAACGATGGCTGTCTTGTTCGTCCCAACG
>DDBM01000176.1 GCA_002333125.1 Moraxellaceae bacterium UBA2032
AGTTAGGGTTTTTATTCGTGGAATAAATAATCCTTTGTTTGTGTTTCAATGTGTCAAAAAATCAACTTGTTAAGGAAGCATACATAATGGGTGTTCTACGTTCTAGAAAAGCCAAAGCAAACAGATATAAGTCAACTTTTAAACTTTCAGCTTTGTCACTATTGATTGCTACATTAAGCGGTTGTGGTGGTGGGTCGGATGAAACAGAAGCATCTGCAACGAATCAAATTAAAACGGATGAATATATTCAAGGCAAAGTAATTGATGGATATATTCAAGGCGCAACGGTGTTTTGGGACTGTAACAAAAATGATGCCTTAGATTCAGGTGAGCTTTTTACAACCACATCGAAAGGCGGAAAATACACGCTAAAAGCACAGCCAGCAGCCAATTGCCGCTTACTTGCCCTTCAGCATTTTGATTCTATTGATGAAGACTCACCTCACACAACGGTGGGTTTAGAGTATTTAATGGAGGCTGCTCCAAGCCAGTATGCGTTGATTACGCCTTATACCACATTGGTTGCTGGACATATGCGGTCAACAGGTTTGTCGGTTGAAAAAGCGGAGGCGGCAGTTGCTAGCAAGCTCAAAATGGGCGATAAAATTTTGATCGACTATCAATCATCTACGCTGCCCAATGCTGGATGGTTAAAAACAGCCGCCCCTGTGATTGTTGGAGAGTTTCAAAAAACACAAGGTGGACAAGACCTGATTGAAACGATTGGTCAAGTTGAAGATAAGCTCGGTGCTTATTTTTCACAGGCTGGTGTGCTAGAGCTAATTAAGCTAAATGTTACGCCTTTTATGAGTACATACCAAACGATTAGCGAGCGTTTGGCACAGATGGTTGTAGGAAATACAAATAATCGGTTGTATCGTACAACGACTTTTGCTGATGATGGGGCTAATGCTGTATTAGACAGTATTGTCGATCAAGTGAATGCCCAAGTTGGAGCGACTAAATTTGGCGCGATCAACTGGAATTTATTTTCGGATGAGGAGCTAAAAGCGTTTGTTATCCAGTTGAATAAAATTGAAACATTGCAGTCTAATAACCCACTGCAAGCAGAAATTGCAAAACTGCAAGCAAAACGAGCGCAGTCTTTAAGCGAAAATTCAGAAAAATACGGAATAAAAGATGCGACTGTAGGCGGGTATTTTAATTATTTGACGGCTGACCCAGAGGCATTTAATAGCTTTGTTGGCGATATTGCAGGCAATTTTGGTCAAGTTGCAGTCAGTTCATTTGTCGCATACACACCAGTGAAGCGAGGTCGCCCACCATTTTATAATAAAAAAATCGAAGCTTTAGGAGATATATTATCAAAAATTAATGGCTCTGCCAGTTGCCTGAGCGATTTAAGAGATGCACAAAGTGCCAGTGAAAGCGAGATGGCTGTTAGCTCAATGAAAATGCTCAGTTCATGCGGTGCAGTTCTGTTGTCGCAGTATGGTGAAGGCCTAGAATCTTTGAAATCAAAAAAAACAACTAAGATCACGGAAGCTTTTATTACTGCATTGGGTGATGCAACTGAAATTAAAAACATCTCAGAGCAAGAAAAATGGCTACAATTTATCAAGCTCCTAGCTGGTTTGAATGATTTATTTATTGGAATTGCCGATGGCGTTACTGAGGGAAATAAGCCAGCTCAAAAAATTGTTGCCTCTGTTAATATGGCGCAGCAGGTTCTAAAAGCGTATGCCTCTGGTATTGAGCTAGATATTAAAGCAGGTGAAGCACACGATAAAAATATGGGAGCATTGTTAGAAGCACGGCAAAAAGCTGCTGCAAAAATTATGCGTGATTATTTTGTCGCGTATTTAGATGTTGTGGCAGACTCTTATTTCGAGGTGTCTGATGTGACCCCAGCACCTGTCATTACCAAAATAACTCCACAAGTTGCAATTGTTGGAGTGGCTCAAGAGTTCACGCTGACAGGGACAAATCTACCAATCGATGGCCGATTTTTTGATATTGTTGCCAATGGTTGTGCAGACATTTCGTGGGGGCAAAAAACTAGCACACGACATATGTTTACCTGTACGCCAACAGGTGGAGATTTTAATGTGGTGGTGAGCTCACCTCCGCCTAATGTTGCACCAATGGTTAGCTTTAAGGTGGGCGTATCAACATCAGCCACCACCTTTCAAGTGCCTATAGGTGCATGGATGGCATGGGATGGCTCAAAATACCTTGCCAGTCAAGTGAAAGTAACGCCAGATTACATCACCAACACCATGAGTAATTGGGGTGGTTTGCGTGTGCAGTTACCAAAAATGATTGACGGCGATAATTTTAAGGTTGAGTTTCGTGCTAAAAATGATCCTAGTTTAGGTGGAACGCCTGCCTATGATTTGGGTTTTGGTGTTCATAATGATTTTAGCTCTGGCCAAAAGAATGCTTCAGGTACTGAGATTGCGACCAGATACGTTTCTTTTACCATGACGAATGGCTACTTTAATGATTTTTTTCAGGTGGCTTCAGATGTTGGTGATACAGGCCGTCTTAATCAATCAGGACTCGTGAATACCCGAGTTTGGCACAATTACGTGCTACAAGTAAAAAATCATGTGATTAGCTTATATGTTGATGGGGTATTAACCCACCAACAAAACTATTCAGGAAATGTGGGTATGCTGGATACGTTTGGTATTGGTGGAAGAGCAAATCTACAGATTGATGCCGTAAATCTGAAGTTTAGCCAACCCTAGTGTGCGTGTAAACGTTAAGCAAAAAAGACGCACAAGCGTTTTTTTGTTTTCTTGTGGCCGTGTTTGCCATAAAAGCCAAAGCCTGTGCTAAATTGCGTACACAATGGTACACTTTGCAAAGTGGTGGTTCATGGGCGCTATTAAAGTCGTGGTGTGTGAATTTCGCAGTCATTTTCCGCGTTATTTGCTAGAAACACGCCACCCTAACTTGCGCNNTTCAGTGATTACTGAGTTTTTGTTTATTTTGTGGTGGGTGCTTGCGCCTTACGCGAGTAGTTAGACTTTATATTGTTGGTATGGCTACAGGCATAAACGAAAATCTCTCTACCGTTTAGAGTCTTTTTTCAGATAGGGAGTAAGGAAGAGTTATGGATATTTTCAAAAAAACTGCATTATGTGTGTTGGTGTCGGCATCACTTATCGCCTGTGGCGGCGGAGGTGGTGACTCGTCAAGTAATAATAGCGGTACAACTGGCACGACTTATAAAATAGAAAATGGAGCTTTTCAAAAAGGCCCATTTGTTGCTGGTACAACGGTCACTATTCAGGAGCTAGATGCTAGCTTACAGCCAACTGGTAAAACGTACACCACTCAAACAGACGATACAGGCCGCTTCGATGTTGCAGGTATTAGTAGCCGCTTTGTAGAAGTTTTTGCTAATGGCTATTATTATGATGAGCTTAATAATACCAAATCAAAAGGTGCAATTACATTAAGGGCTATCTTAGACCTAGAGGCAAGCGCATCTAAGCCAAGTATTAACACACTAACAACTCTTCAAACAGAGCGTCTGCGTGAAGCCAAGAAAAATGGGAAAACTTTCTCTGACGCCGAGGTTGATTCACGAAATGCCGTGTTAAGTGTTTTTGGCTTACCTGCCAATTCCGTTACAAGATTGGATAGTATCAATCTAACTGGAACATCATCAGGTGATGAGTCTTTGTTGCGTGCTACGGTTGCGTTACTCCAAGTAGCAAGCAATCAAAGCACTTCCGTCGAAGCAGAGCTAACTTCATTATTAGCAAAGTTGGCTGCTGATTTGAAAGACGACGGTCAGCCCAATAATGGCGCGAAAGACTTTGTGACTTCCTTGCGGACAGCCCAAGCACAAGTAGATATAGATTGGGTTCGCTCACAATTACAAGAGTATTTACAAACTAAGGGTAGTGTAGAGCCATTAGTTATTGGCATGACTCCTACACCCAAACTCAGTGAATGGATTGCAATGCGTCGAACATCATTGGCAACAGAGCAGTCTAGGGGGATTGTTTGGTTGTTGCGTGATGATGGTTTGGTTTGGAAGTGGCAACTGGCAGATGGCCAGCAGCTAGAGAAAATTAGTTCACTGAAAGATATAGTAGCATTGATGCAAACATCGGATGTCAACAAATTATTTGTTCTAGACAAGGCTGGAAATGCGTATAGCCTAAATACTGAAACGCAGCAGACGGTTTTAGTTGACACTAATGTTAAACAAATTACAGAAGACGTTTACTTGAAACAAGATGGTAAGGTCATGGATTGGGATAAAAAAGCAGTCGATATGCCACTAATGTCACGCTTTATCAGTTCTCAAAAAGGTAGTGTATCGTCAGCCAAAGCAGGGATAGGCAAAGACTCGCAATTATATTACTTCAAGCAATCATCAACTCCATATGCTGCACCTACTGGCGTGATTAATTTAGGTAAATATGGTCAGGCTCAAGCCATTTGGACGAATGGTGCAAGTCAGGCAAGTGCGTATCCATCTGCAATACTAACAGGAAACACTTGGCATTTTCTAAACAGTCAGCAGCAAGAAACAAGCAAGCAGCAGTTAGCGAATACAATTGCAACGCATACAGGTGGTAGTGAGTTAGGGCAGTATTCAATATTGTTGGCAGGTGATGGATATATATGGGAGTGGTCTAAAGTAGCGCAGCAATTTGTTAAAACGGCTTGTGGTTCTGTTAAAAAAATGTACAGAGCAGAAGTGGTTTTATTAGATAGTGGTAGTGTACGAGCTTTATCGTATGACAATCAGGGGGCAAATGCTACTTGTCCTGCTACAACCTATTTTGACCATTTGGCAGCCTCACAAGTTAAAGATGTATTTACGCTTGCTGGAGGTTTAACAATTGCTGCAACAACTGATGGAAAGTTAATTGCGCGTAATTATAGATTGCCATATTGGCAAGGCGCAGATAAAATTTATACGGTCAATAACCCAAATTAATACCGTACGCCCAGTCTAACTTCTGCTTCAACTG
>DDBM01000098.1 GCA_002333125.1 Moraxellaceae bacterium UBA2032
GGCCGCCTTATCACTTGTTTAATTCTGTCAGCAATCTCTGCAAGCACATGGGCAGATACCGTTTTAGTCAATACAACGGCTGATATAACTGCTGATGATGCAAGTTGCTCTATTCGTGAAGCTGTTAGTTATGTAAAACAAAAAAACATTAAAAAAATAGCAAATGCAGCAGAAGTAGCCGTTATTAACTCGACATTGGTGCCGATAAAAAATGAGCTTCCAAAAAAGCAACTTGAACTATCTCAAGAGCAAAGCAAAATTGCTTCCGAACAAAACAAGGTATTAATTGCTTCTCTTACTCAAGAAATAGACGGAGATACTGGCTTAAAAAAACAGATTTCTGATATAGAAAATAAAATTACTGCCAAACAGACAGAGTTATCAGCTTATCGCGCCAAAGGTATTAATGGCTGCTTCAGTCTATCTAGCGAAGACGCCGACACCGTTAAACTGAAAAATACTTTAGCAATCTATGAGTTAAAAGAAGTTATAAACATTACAGCCAGTTTAAATATAATACCCGAAAGCACAGAGGCTTTTACATTAGTTAAAGCAGTTGGGAATCACCCACAATTTATTATTGACGATGGAATAGATAATAATGCTGACAACAACCCAATTACTCCACTCACATATATTACCGTAACATTTAGCGACATTAACTTTTTAGGCTGCAATATTGACTTTTGCGCAATGAATGGAGGCATATTCTACAACAAAGAATATTTAACTATCAAGAATAGTAATATTTCGGGTGGTAGGGCTTCATCTTTTGGGGGTGCTATTTATAACTTTAGTAATGCACTTTTCTCAGCAGATCAGCTACATATTCAAAGTAGTTTTGCAACTGATGGTGCAGCCATTTATAGTGAAAATACATCAGCTTTTATTACCAACTCTTTATTCACAAATAACACAGCTACCAATACACAAGGCATTGTTACTTTCGCTAATAAAGCACCAATACTTATTGATGGTAATTTCCCTTCAATACTCAGTAGTACTTTTTCGGGCAATACTGGCACTGCTGTTTCATCGCGTTCAACAGTGATGCTAAAAAACCTAACTATTGTTTCAAATACGAATGGTGTAAACTTCAACAATGAGTCACCACTGCTCTATAACTCAATTATTGCCGCCAACATTCAAAAAGACTGTATTAATTTTGGCGTTATTCCCAATGATTCTGGCACCTATGTGGCACATAATGTTTATCAAACAGGTTGTGAATTAAACCCCATTTTGGCAGCGATCGAAACAAATAATCCTCACCATGTAAAACTTCCCCTAACAGAAAAAATTATTGCAGATACCGACATTAATGGAAAAGATACAGGTGGCAAATGTGCCCTTCCTCCGGCAAAAGGGTTATTGTGCCCACTCGCATATATTGGTGGATTGACACAATCACATAAGCCCAGATTACTTGTCAGTTATAAAACTATTTCCGAATCCCCGATAATTAATCAGGGTGCATCAGACAGCATCTTAAATTGTCCAAGTACCGATCAACGTGGGCTTCCTCGGACAACTTGTGATATTGGTGCCGTTGAAATACAAGGTTTAATTTCTGCCAGTCAAGGACAAGATATTACTTATGGGCAAAAAGCCACTTTTGACTTATTGGGATCAAGCGGAGTTATTGGAGATGGTGAATTATTACCAGCCGATCAATGTGAACCCTTGTATGGGACAATAGTGGGTGGATATAAAGATGGATGTGTGCGTCTTATACACGCCCCCAGCAAAGGTACTGTAGAATTTGATAATATAAATCATCAAGTTAAATACACCGCTACTCTTGCTGACTTTCATGGTTTTGATAAATTCACCTATGGAATAACAACAACAATCAGCCGTTTTAGCGATGCTGAAAATAATCAATCCGTCGCAGTAAATGTCAAAGTGGTTTCGGAGCCAAACAACTCGCTATCTGATAAATCATTGGATACTGGCGCAACAAGCATACTTTCTTTAATCATGCTAAGCCTGCTAATGGTATGGCGTCGAACACGTTGAGGATAATAACAATGAGAACTTTTCATACTCTTTTTCTGGTAAGCTTTTTTATTGCTACCCAAAGTCATGCTCGAACTATAATTAATGTTAATACAACAACAGATGAAAATGGCGAAAACACCTTAAATTGCTCATTACGAGAAGCGATACGTGCCGTAAATGATCAGCAAGCTTTTGGAGGATGCAAAGCAGGAGAACGTTTTGGTACAAACGTTATTACCCTTGAAAATTCGACCTATGTTCTTACAAAAGGCGAAATTATTGTCAGCCATGACCTAACTGTATCTGGTTTTAATACCGATAATAAGGAATTAAAAGATAGTATTACGCTAATTAAACCAAAGCGTATGCCTCCTTCTACTGTGATCAATGGCGGTTTGAAACGAATCTTCAACACTGCTAGTGATAAAGCAACTCTCACGCTACAAAATATTATTTTAACAAACGGCAAAGCAGATTTAGGTGGTGGTATTTTAGTCGGAGGAACGCTGTCCCTAGAAAACACCATTTTTATAGACAATACAGCAACAACTGCTGGTGGTGCTATTTATCTCAGTGGCAGAGATGCGACTTTAACCGCAGCCAATAGTACGTTCACAAAGAATAAAGGTGGCAAAGGTGCAGTTCTCGGTATGTCTTGTGTTGACTACTTAAACCCTATTGCACGTACTATTACTATATCAAAAAGTAGTATTATTAATAACGGCTCTAGCGAAAACAACAGTATTATTGATGGTTGTGGCCAAGTAAATATCAGCATTGACACTTCTACGATTGCTCAAAATACTGCCAAAATGACTGGGGGTATTTTAAATTTTGTTGATAATATTGATAGCTTAAGCTCTCTACAAATGCTGCACATTACAATGGTTGAAAATAAAACAGCCCCCGCTTTAAGCTATGGCAGACTTGGATCTTTATCATTAAACTCATCCGTTATTGCCTTTAATGACCGTGGATGCTCCGTTACAAATAATAGTACAACATTATACAATGGTGGCGACCCTGCAGGCGGGTATAACACACTTCAAAACTGTCCGCTTCAATATTTCCCTTCGACAACTCCTGTTGTAAAAACTGATATTAATTTAGATGACCCCATTAATGCTGGAGCCAGCTTTGATACAGAGTTACTCCCTTTGGCTAATTATGGCGGCTATACTGATAGTTATCTCCCTAAAACAACATCAAAATACATCCTCAATCGAACACTTGATAGTCTCTGTGTAGATCAACGTGGCAACTCCTCACCAACCAATACGGCAGCCAATAATTGTGATGTAGGCTCCGTGGAAAGACGTGTTGCTGTAGCTGTTTTTGACGATACTCAAGTGATAACTAATAAAATTGACTCCGATAGAATCGCCGAAGTTGATTTTTTAGATAATGACATCCCCAGTGAAAATGACTCAGCCATTGGTGGCTTTGGCAAGGATCCAACAACAGGTCAATACCTTGTTACACTTACTGAAACAGCCAACAATAGATGCAGCATTGTTCATCGCACAGAGGATCAAAGACCCTTAATACGTTTTGACAATAAAGGGATTCCTCTTTTGGAAAATCAAGCTCCATTTGTTTGCAAATATACATTTAATGATAGTAATGGAAACGTCTCCAATGTAGCGACGTTAAAATTCAGAATTGATAATAAATCCCCAGTTGCTTCTGAGGACATATTTACATTACCCAGTGGCTCTAACAACATACCTCTCGATTTATTGAATAACGACAATGACAAAAATGACGGTATTTATGGTGGACTTTGTACCGAAACCAACAATGTCAACTGTAATGGGCTCTATGTTAGGGTCGTATCCTCCCCTTCTCTTGGCGTAATTGAAGCAGAAAGAACAGGAAATTGTCCAGATTATAGCGATGCCAATAAATTTAAATGTTACGGTGGCAATATTACTTATCGCCCCAATAATGCTTTATCCCCTTTTAACGATAAATTCACTTATGTTGTTTATGATATAGACAAGGCTGCGTCTAACGAAGCTACCGTCACTATCATTAACGAAACAGGTGTTAATGAAGAAAACAATTCAGGTAGCTTAGGTCTGTTCTCTTTGTTAGGCTTAGGTGGCTTGGCGTTTTATCGTCGTTTTAGGAAATCTTACGTTGCTTAGTTTATCTCGTTCGCTATTGATATCATGTTGTGGATTATTCATTGTTGCCCCGACAACTTGCTTGGCCTTGGAAGTCTCAAGCCAAGCAGTTACTGAAAAAGCCTTACTTGAAGTACCTGAATTAGTTCAAGTTTTAAGTATTGATGGCCAAGAAGGTTATAGTAACTTTTTAGGTGGCCGTAGCCGTGTGCAAGAACTGTCTGTTGGTGAGCATGTGTTAAGTGTGCGTTATACGCAATTATTCAACCTCAACGCCGACGAACATGACATTCTGAAATCTAAACCGATGGCAATTCGTTTTGTGGCAGAAGCAGGAAAGACGTATCAACTCAGCGTCTCCCCGCCTAAACGTTATGATGCGGCTAAAGAGTTTGCCAAACAGCCTGATATTAAATTGATTGATAAACGCACAGGTACAAGTCAACAAGCAATCACCGTTAAATCTTATGCGGAAGCATCTTTGGTAGATACTATTGGTAAAGCGTTCCAAAACAACGAAGAAACGAGCACCAAACAATCAGATAATGTGCAGCTACTCCAAGATATTTGGTTGCGCGCTACTCCTACCGAACGCCAAGCGTTTGCAGCTTGGTTAGCCAATAAAGCCGCTACCGCCAAATAATTCAAGGCTAAAAAATAAACTCAGGTGAACATCATGTTCACCTGAGTTATTGAGCAGTTTCTCGCTATTACTCTGCTATTCTTGTGGCTGAGCTTTCTGTCCTAACT
>DDBM01000023.1:0-7547 GCA_002333125.1 Moraxellaceae bacterium UBA2032
TTTCCTGATAGCTACAAAATTGCCTGCAAATACCAAGCTACGCGCAAACAGGCAGGCAACTCAGTTGCCGTTCCCTGTGTCACAGCGGTAGTAGGTGCAGTATTAGATAGCCTATTTGCTAAGACCGTACAACCTAGCATTGTCAAAAACGCTCAACCACAGGCGCAAGCCAATTTTATTTTTGAGCCAAGTAGCACATACACCATTTAAGGATAACCATGCCCACGCTTCAGCAAGCCAAAGAACGGTTGGATAGTATTATCAATAAAGGCCGAGTTGACTTATACAAACCCATACAAATCGCGGAAGTGTTACGTCGCTCGCGTCTAAACGGTGATATTGTTATCACAGAGATAAGCACATACCAAAATCCCTCTTTACGTTGGCGTGATAGTATATCAAGACAATTACTCGGTAAAAAATCGACATCATCGGCACGATTTCAACATGATGTGTGGAGTGATACTGCCATGCCACCCGATTTTTTGGCGGTGTTAGACCACGAAAATCAATTACACAATGGCATTGTCGAAGCCTATATTTACTCGCGCTTTCAGGATAGACAGGGGACAGTTAGCGACATCATCAACTATATCTCGCACGCCACCGCAGACACTTTTTCATTACCAACATTACTTAACCAATTTTTAGTACAAGCTGGCATACGTCGTAGTATTGATAAAGCCTATGAAATCGTCACTTATGCGTTGTTTGAAACGATTGTTGTCGCCTTAGAAACAACCATCACCGTCAATATCCCACCACACAAACAAGATTTACTGCATGACTTTGCTGATTTAGCACAGGTTTTGCTGGGTTTACAACCTACGGAAACCTCACGCCAAAGCCCAGCACATATTTATCGTGTTGGCGTGACTAATGCTGCCGATAGGGGCTTAGATATGTGGGCGAATTTTGGCCCAGCAATTCAAGTTAAACACCTGACGCTAGACAGTACCTCAACACAAACCATTGTTGACCAAGTAGAAAGCGACCACGTTGTAATTGTTTGTCGAGATACAGATGCACAAGTGATTAGCACCATTAGCCAACAAATTAGTTGGGGGCAACGCGTTCGTGGCATTGTTAAAGAATCTGATTTAGTGATGTGGTATGAACGCTGTTTACGAGGACATTTCTCTCAGGAACTAGCTACGCCATTATTACAACAATTGAAAGATGGCTTTAACGCCGAGTTTCCACAAACCCACGCGATTACCGAGTTTTTGGAGGAACGCGCCTATCCTTCATTGAATAATAATTTATTATGGGGCAACTAATCGCCTACTTTGGTGGCTCATTTGACCCAATTCATCAGGGACATTTGGCCACCGCACAGTATTTAGCAAGGCACTTAGCACTTAAAAAGCTGTATTTTTTGCCTGCGTATCTCTCTCCCTTAAAAAGCCACTCGTTAGACAGTACACACCGTGTTGCCATGCTTAATTTAGCCATTATTAATGAGCCTAAATTGGCTATTGATACACGAGAGCTATTACGTCCTCCTCCTTCCTACACAATAGACACACTCAAAGCATTACGTTTAGAGTATGGTCATGAGCAACCTTTAGCCTTTATTATGGGCATGGACAGCTTTATTAACCTCCCTAAATGGCACAACTGGCAACAATTAACCGACTTTGCACATCTTATTGTGGTGAGTCGCCCCACTTATACGCCCATTTTTAGCACAGAATTGCAACAATGGTTGAATAAACGTAGGTGCAACGAGCCACAAATGCTAGAATATCAGACAGCAGGTTTAATCTATTTTGTTGACACGAAGCCCTATAACCTCAGTAGCACGCAATTAAGAGCGACTATTGCAAGTAGGCAAACGACTCAACATGAATTACCCCAATCGGTTATCGATTATATTTACCAACACCATCTCTACGGAGCAACAGCGACGAATGAAAGCTGACCCTGTTTCTGACCAAACTTTAGCCGCAGTCTTAGATGCACTTGCGGATGTTAAAGCCCAAAACGTACTCTCAATTGATGTTCGTAAACTCACAGGCATTGCTGACTACATGGTTATTGCCAGTGGTACTTCAAGCCGTCATGTAAAAGCATTAGCCAATAACGTGGTAGTCAAATCTAAAGAAGCTGGTTTTAAACCGCTTGGAGTTGAAGGCGAGCGTGATGGCGAATGGATTTTAGTTGACTTAGCTGGCGTGATTGTTCATGTGATGCTTCCTGCAACCCGACGTTTTTATGACTTAGAACGTTTATGGATGCCCGCTGAAGATGCACAACAGCCGCTAGAGAATGCATAAATGCGGATTCGGCTACTTGCGGTTGGTCAAAAAATGCCTGATTGGGTAACCACAGGCTATTTAGACTACGCCAAACGTCTTAATGATGATGTGCGCTTAGAGTTAGTCGAAATTTCTGCCGCTAAACGCAGCAAAAATAGCGAAGTTGATAAAATGAAGCAACAAGAAGGTGAAGCCCTACTTGCTGCTATTCATGTTAATGAACGTGTTATTGCCTTAGAAGTAGGTGGAAAAGAACACTCTACTCAGGCTCTCAGCCAACAAATGAATGATTGGCTGCAAGGTGGCAAAAATATTTGTTTACTGGTGGGTGGCCCAGATGGTCTCAGCCCCGACGTTATTAAACGTGCCGATGCTTTGTGGTCATTATCTCCGCTCACCCTACCTCATCCTTTGGTTCGTATTTTATTAGCCGAACAATTGTACCGTGCTTGGACCTTGCTTAAAGGTCATCCTTATCATCGTTAAAATAATTACTGTCCATTACACTCAACTACAAGACGCTTTAGCTTTAGCGGCCTCATAACCATTTGATTGTTATTTGATGGTAAAGTTGTAACAGCATTTAACATGCCTTTTCCATTTGCTGTTCCAGCACCCATTGATGATTCACTTGCTGGTATCTTGATAGCCATTTCTACTTGCTGTATAAATTGCTCTTGCTTTAATACCGTCATACTAACGACACTAGAATTATTTTTAAACTCATGTTTACAAGCCAACATCGCTCGTTTTTCAACGTTGCTCCAACTTCTACGGTCTTCATCTGTATAAAAAATTGAGATTTTAGCTTTTGTATTTGATACAACTTTGTACCCTAATACGCCATCATATTTTCGTAATGGTGATTGGCAGCCAACAACAAACACAGCCAACATGACAACTAAAAAATAAGTCCTTGTTTTCATGGTAATACTTTTATCCATTTAATGATTTAAACGGTCACACACGACCATTAGCGTTACCTCTACAAATTTTTGCATGGCTTAGAAAAAATTAAGGCGTTATGAAATTTTAGACAATAAAAAACCCTTGCATAACAAGGGTTTTTAACTCATATCGCTTGGTGAGAGCTTATGAGGTTTATATGGTGCCTAGGGCCGGAATCGAACCGGCACGGCGGTCACCCGCCGAGGGATTTTAAGTCCCTTGTGTCTACCAATTTCACCACCTAGGCAAAAACTTTTTAACAGGCTTCAGCGTACATTGGAGGCTGAGGCCGGAATCGAACCGGCGTAGGCGGAGTTGCAGTCCGCAGCATAACCATTTTGCTACCCAGCCGATTTAGCATCATCTGCTTAGGCTGC
This sequence comes from Moraxellaceae bacterium UBA2032, assembly GCA_002333125.1. GTDB lineage: Bacteria > Pseudomonadota > Gammaproteobacteria > Pseudomonadales > Moraxellaceae > Agitococcus. The sequence continues at coordinate 3,587 of DDBM01000023.1, forward strand.
GTATGATATATATGAAGAAAAGTGTCGTCAATATCTTTTTTCTTTTTCACAATCAATTGATTATAAAATGTGCTTTTGGGCGTTTTTTAGTTATGTTAACGCGTTAAAAAATCCAATTCACACCAAAACACGGTGTATTTTACCTAAAATTCATTTGGCTTGTAACAATATGCCTCAAGCTTGGTCTAAATAATAACTTTGAGGATTATACAACATGCAATCTATTATTTTATTGTACAACCGTTTTCATGATGGTCTATTTTGTTATCTTAAACATTTAGATGGCTTAGCCGCGCTTGCTTTACGTCTTTATTTAGTGCCTGTTTTTTGGATGGCTGGCACACACAAATACCAGAGTTTTGCCGATACCGTAGATTGGTTTGGTAATGCTGATTATGGTTTAGGATTACCCTTGCCGTGGTTAATGGCTTTTTTAGCTACCAGTACCGAGCTTGCAGGCGCAATATTATTAACATTAGGCTTGGCTACACGTTGGATTAGTATTCCACTGATGATTACCATGATTGTTGCCGCGCTTACCGTGCATTTACCTAATGGTTGGCAAGCGATTGCCGACCCTAGCGCGCCTTTTGCTAATGCTAATGTGGTAGAGTCCGCCGAAAAGTTAGCTAAGGCTCGAGACATATTAACCGAATATGGCAATTATGATTGGCTCACATCTAGCGGTAATTTTGTGGTATTAAACAATGGCATTGAGTTTGCTGTGACCTATTTTATTATGTTATTTGCCTTGTTTTTTATGGGTGGTGGACGTTATGTAAGCTTGGACTATTGGTTAGCGCGTAAATTTAAACGCCCATAAACCAAAACAATCATAAAAAGGAGGCTGTATCAGGCTTCCTTTTTTTACAATTTGCACTATTAAATACTTTTAACAGCCACACCATAATCGTCTGCAACACGGCGAGTTAAGCCATTATCCACAAAGTGTTCTGCATCACTACTAATACAATAATCTACAATACTCATGACAGGCACTTTTAACTCTTGGCCTAACCAATAATCATCACAGTCGTAAGGATCGCTCATAATAACAGCCCTAATACTTTTGGGGTCATGCCAATCAAGTGGCTTCAGCCACACATACTCTAATTCTTGTCGATTATTTAAGAATCCAACTTTTAAATACAGTCCCCATGATGTTAATCCTTGCAAAAATATCTCTCTAATTTTAGAAGTTTTATTTCTCACCATGCTAACTGCTTGCTCAAAAGCAGCCGTATAACTTTTTTGATCGGCAGGTCTAGGCGCATCAGTCATACCTAGTTTTTTAGCAACCATAAACACCCAATCATCATAACTATCCCCCCAAGATGTCATCGGGCGTGGTGTAATAAATGATTCATCCGAATAAAAATCATCTAATTCTCCAATTGCTGGCTTTTCAACACCCAGTTTGATCCACACACCACTCATGCCCAACATTTGTTTATTAGCACCATAACTAATTGCATCCTCTGCCCTTAAATACAAGCTATCAGGTATGTGATTACAACCAGATAGTTTAGAGCTAATGACAGAGGTTATAAAAGTTGCAACCCTTCGTTGGTTGGCGGCAACGGGCGGAAGTTGCACTGCAGGGCTACCTAAGGTAGTTAGCCAATGCCGACCTTCTGGGGTTTTGCGGTATAGAATGAGTGATTTTTCTTGATACATTTTTAATCTCCATTTAAGAAAATACAAGAACCAATGATTAATCTATAGCACAAACCTTAAACATAAAAAAATAAAGCAAAAACAATGTGATTTTCATCACAATAAAAAAGCACTCTTTCATAAGTGTTAGAGTGCTTTTCAAAAAAACAAATAAAGCTTATGTAGTGTAAGCTTTAATGCAAAACTCTAGGCTGTGGCTTGTTCATTTCTTCTAACTTGCCAAACAGTTGCAATCTGTCATCATTAAACAATTCCATATCAGGGGCTAAAATCTTAATATANNATATCGACTTGTTTGCTGGTCATACCAATATGCAGCATAGACTCGGCCATTTTTTCAAAATTACCTTCACCAATTGACTCCATAAAAGTGGTAGTGGCTGTCCATGTTTTGGGGTCAATACGCCCTACAATACCAAAGTCAATAAAACCAATACGCCCGTCTGTTAGTACCATTAAGTTGCCTGCATGTAAGTCGGCATGAAAAGACTCACAAAACATTAAGCTAGAAAACCAAGTGTTCATTGCGCCTACTAAGGTGGCGGCAGGGTCACGGGCATACTTTTTAATGGTGTCTAAATCGGTTAATGGCACACCGTAAAAACGCTCCATCGTCAATACACGCAAACTAGAAGCCTGTGGATAGACTTGCGGTGCAATAGCTAGTGGATTGCTAGTAGCTTTTAAGAACTCGTTAAATTGTTTGATGTTTTCAGCCTCTTTGTAAAAGTCCACTTCTTCCATCATACAAGCTTGAATTTCGGACACGATTGCCGATAACGAGGCAAATTTAATTTTAGGAAACACGCGTTCAAAAATACGNNGCGGCATGAACTTGGGCAATCGAGGCAGAGGCTAACGGTGTTTCGTCAATAAACGAGAAAATGCTTTCTAAGGGCTGTTTTAGCTCGCTTTCTAATACACGTCGAATATATTTAAACGGCAAAGGTGGTGTTTTATCTAAACAGTTTTGAAACTCGTTGACATAATCGGCAGGAAACAACGACGGTGAACTGGCCACGAACTGACCTAATTTAACATAAGTCGCACCTAGCTTTTCGAAGGTTTGACGCACTAAACGTGCCGTTGGTGGACGATTGCCACGCAACCAACCTAAACCTGTTGCCGCTAATACGGTACTGGTTTCGCCAATACGTACCACCCCTTTTAGGGCATTAGCAAAAGTTGCATAACGGTTCATGACTTCTCCTCGTTTTTTACGTGGCCACAGACGGGACAATCGGGGTCTTTGCGAAATTTGAGTGTGCGCCATGTGGGTATATCGGCTTCCCATAGCAGTAACTTGCCGTACGACCCTGCGCCTAAATTGCTTAAACATAATAATGCCTCATGTGCTTGTAACGCGCCTATCACACCAACCACTGTTGCTAATACACCTGACTCGCTACACGTTGCCATAACGTCATCAGTACGTGGATATAAACAACGATAACATGGCCATTGACGGCTTCCATAAAAAATGGCGAGTTGACCACTCAGCCCGATTGCTGCGCCTGACACTAAGGGTTTATCGGCTTGTACACAGGCAGTATTAACCGCATCACGGGTATTAAAATTGTCGCTACAATCTAATACCACATCGACTTGCTCAATAATGGCTAACAGATTATCGTCATTTAAGGCGGCAACCATTGGCTTAATTAATATATGTGGATTAACTTGTTGCAAATGTTTAGCTGCCGCTTGTGCTTTGGGCAAGCCTATATCTGTGTCTCGGTATAAAATTTGACGTTGTAAATTACTTAATTCAACGGTATCAAAATCGGCAAGCCACAATTCGCCCACGCCTGCACTGGCTAAATACAAGGCCGCAGGACAACCCAAACCACCCATGCCAATAATTAATATTTTACTGGCTTTAATTTTTTCTTGCGCGGCGATGTCCCACTGCGGCAACATAATTTGGCGGTTATAACGTAATAATTCTTCATCACTTAACATATTGTCCTACCGTATAACGGTCATTGCCGCCATAATCTTGGCCTGTACTAATGCTGCTAAACTTGGCTTGGGTTAATAACTCGCGTACCGCTAAGCCTTGGTCAAACCCGTGTTCTAACACTAACCAACCCTGAATTTTCAAAAAGTCGCTCGACAATCTAACAAGATGTGCCAAATCGGCTAAACCTTGCTCTGGTGCAACCAAAGCCCGTAATGGCTCATGCGTTAACTGGCTTAGATGGGGGTCATTTTGAGTAATATAAGGGGGATTACTCACAATACAGTCAAACAAACCCGTTAATGGCTCAAACCACGAGCCTAA
>DDBM01000023.1:7555-22641 GCA_002333125.1 Moraxellaceae bacterium UBA2032
TACATCAGGCGTAACGGTTAAATTAAGCGACCAAAAGGCACGTTCACCCAAAATATAAGCCAACGGCACACCTTGTTGACGCAAAGCCACATACTGCTCAAATTGTGCTAACTGCGTAGGTGACAATTCGTGTGTTGGCCATGTGCGCAAAAAAGTACGGCTTTTGCTTAACACGTGTGCTAATAGCAATTCAATCTCTAAACGAGCTTCTTCGCCTGTTAATTGGCTTAATGCGTGTTGTAGGAGTTGGGATATGTTCATTATTGGTGAATAATCACAAAATTTGCCGCACTGTTGCTAAAGGCAAAAATAGCGTTAATGGCGATTTGGGTAATACAATAAAGCCATGATGCTTATAAAAATTCGCTGAGGATTCATCTTTGGCATCAACGATTAGCGCATAAGCGGCAATCTCTGAACGTATCGCACGGTTAAGTGCATCTGCTAACAATGCGCTGCCTAAACCTTGCCCCTTAAATGCTATATCGACCGCCAAGCGTCCCATACGCACCGCAGGAACAGTCGGATATCGAGGTAGTTTTTTGGTGATACTGACTGGCAAATCTGCTAACAATATACTAGCTGAGGCCAATGTGTAGTAGCCTGCAATACGCTGCTCATCTGTCAATGCAACAAAACATGCGGCAACACGGCGGCGAATATCCTGCGAAACCTGCTCACGCAAGTAGCGATTTAACGGCTCGGAGCTGCTATTAAACGTAGTACGTTCATGTACAGCATCTAAAGGTACAACGTGAAACTGAATATCACTCATTCGGCACGCAATAGTTTTTGGCGATTAGCAAAAGCTCTCTCTAAGGCTGGTGTTGGTTGTGGCGGTGACAGCAATGCTTGAGCAAAACACTCTTGGTCTGCCAAAGACAAACGTATTACGTCTGCCTCTGCAATCACACGTTGTGCTGCATCTTGAACAGCCATAGCCACAAAATCGGTCATGGTTCGCCCTTGAAGCTCAGCAGCACGTTTGAGCATGGCATGAAGACTGGTACTAATTCGAGCCTCAAGACGCGCAGTAGAAGTAGTTGATGACATATTTTTGCCCTCCTCGTAAAATTTTACGGCAAATTGCCGTAAAAATCAAATATCCATTTGCAACCTAACATAATAATAGGTTTTTATTCATCCGTCGCCAAAGCCGCTAATTGGTCGGCTTGATGCTCACACGCCAATGACGAGACTAACTCAGTTAAATCTCCATCCATAATGGCATCTAAACGATACAAAGTTAAGTTAATACGATGGTCTGTGACTCGACCTTGCGAAAAATTATAGGTACGAATACGCTCTGAACGATCACCCGAACCGACTAAATCGCGGCGCATGGTGGTGGTAGCTTGTGCTTGGGCATCGCGTTGTTGGGTTTCGAGTTTGGCGGCTAACCATGCCATCGCTTTGGCACGGTTTTTATGTTGCGAGCGTTCTTCTTGGCACGACACCACAATACCTGTAGGAATATGGGTAATCCGAATAGCAGAATCGGTTTTGTTAATATGCTGCCCACCTGCACCACTGGCACGGTAGGTATCAACCCGTAAATCGGCAGGGTTGATTTCGATGGCGGCTTGTTGTTCGGGTTCGGGCATTACCGCCACCGTACAAGCAGAGGTATGAACACGGCCTTGCGATTCAGTTTCTGGAACACGTTGCACTCGATGTGCACCTGATTCAAACTTTAAAGTACCGTAAACACCGTCGCCACTGACACGGCTAATGACTTCTTTATAGCCACCATGCTCGCCATCATTACATGAAATAATTTCGACTTGCCAACCTTGACGCTCGGCAAAACGCGAATACATTCTAAATAAATCACCTGCAAAAATGGCGGCTTCATCACCGCCTGTTCCTGCACGTACTTCCAAATACACAGGACAGGTATCATTTGGGTCTTTAGGAATCATTAACACATTAAGCTGTTCGGTACACTCAGCAATGCGTTGTTGCGCGGCATCAACTTCTTCTTCAGCAATCTCTTTAAATTCGGGGTCATTACGCATTTCTTGAGCCGTTGCCAAGTCGGCTTCAGCCATACAAAACGCCCTCCATACTTGCGTAATTTCGCCTAGTTCGCTGTGTTCGCGCGATAATTTACGAAACTTATCATTATCACTAATAATACTGCTATCGGATAACAATGCCGTGACTTCTTCATGGCGTTCGCTTAACTGTTCTAAACGCGAACGGATAGATGCTTTCATAATCAATTCTCTATAGTGTCACTTAGACTTTACACGCCAATTTAAAATCTCTAACACAATACTCTTCTACATGGAGAAGTGGTTATTGGTTAAAGTGAATTAGCTATTTTTCTGAATACCTAATAAATCCACTGCCCATGCCAATTTATCATGGGCATTACTAGCAGCGGCTTGTTTGAGCTGTACACTGGGCGTGTGCATTACTTTATTGGTTAAATTGCGCGAAAGTCGCTCTAATACCTCATGCGGATTAACACCTTGTGCGAGTGATTGTTGTGCTTTGGCTAATTCAATTTGTCGTAAGTTTTCAATTTGTTGCCTATAGGCGGTGACTAAACCCGTTGCTGCTTGGGCGCGTTGTTCGTGTAAAAACTGTAAAGCGCATTGCTCAATAAGCTGTTCGGCAGCTTGAGCGGCCTGCTGACGCGAGCGGCGGTTTTCTTCAATCGTGCTTTCTAAATCATCAACGGTGTATAAATACACATCCTCTAAATCATCAACTTCGGGTTCTATATCGCGTGGCACCGCAATATCTACCATAAACATCGGTTGATAACGCCGTTTTTTAAGTGCGCTTTCGACCATGCCTTTGCCAATAATAGGCAATTGACTGCCAGTACAACTAATCACAATATCGGCATGATGCAATACATCGGCCAAATCGGACAATAACACGGTTTTTGCACCACCTAACTCAGCAGCCAACTGTTCGGCACGTTCTAAGTTACGATTGGCAATAGTAATATGGTGCACACCTTGTTCTTTAAGATGTTTAGCTACCAAACCTATCATTTCACCTGCGCCAACCAACAATGCCTGAGCCTGCTCAAAATCGCTAAAAATCTGCTTGGCTAATTGCACCGCCGCAAACCCAATCGACACAGGATTTACCCCAATCGCGGTTTCGGTACGCACACGCTTAACGGCGGCAAAGGTTTGTTGAAACACGCGGTCTAATTGCTGACCCATCGTGCCTGCTTGTTGTGCGTGTTGATAAGCCATTTTGACTTGGCCAAAAATTTGCGGCTCACCTAATACCATCGAATCTAAACCAGAAGCAACACGCATTAAATGACGTAGGGCGTGTTGGTCTTGATATTGATACACACAAGNNGCCAATTCGGACACGCCCGTACGCGCACAAGCTGTTTGTAGCGACTGCGGCAGCGATTCTGGCAAAAAGGCGACCCTCTCTCGTAAGCTAATAGAGGCAGTCTTATGGTTAATACCAAGCGCAATAAAGCCCATATAAGGGAAAACTATGATTAGCTAGGGGGTGGCTATTGTGCGCGAAAGTATGTGTTTTTTCAAACAGATTACAAAGTCACTACTCGACTTTAGGCGCATTGCTTGCGACACTTAGCTAGATTCATGCCTATTTCTTATTATTTTAAATTAGTCATTATGAAAATTTCAGTCTTTGCACCCTGCATACTTTTGATTACCTTAAGCCTTACGCTTAACCTAAGCCATGCCAACACATCTGACTTAACAGAAAAATCTGCCTCATTTAGCTATGACAGTTTGTATAAGCTCCTAGTAGCAGAAATGGCCTTACAACGCGCCAATGCCCCCCTTGCACTAAGCGAGTACGCTGAACAAGCATTTGCCACACATGATGAGCAAATTATTGAGCGTGCACTCCAAGTGGCCAATTTTTTACAAGATAGCTCCGCCGCATTACCGCTTGCTAAAGAATGGGTGACGCAGCATCCAGAGCAAAACAAAGCATTTTATCAATTAGCCTATCATGCCTTAAAAACGCAAAACTATACGCAAGCCATGACAGCGATAGATAAACTATTAATGCTTGAGCCAGAAACCGAGCTTGAAGCCTTATTTTTAAGTGCTTACCCTACTAACCCCGAACAACGTCAACACATGTTGGCCGCCTTGCTAGCACTCGAAAAAAATTACCCTAAAAATCCACATTTATTATTTGCACACGCTTTATTGATTGGTGAAAACGGCGACATCACACAAGCTATCAACTTTATCCAAAAAGCTCAAACACTTAACCCTAGTAGTATTCCTACCATTTTACTTCATGCACGACTCCTTAGCCTCAACAAAAAACACACACAAGCATTACAAATATTAGCGCAAGCCTTAAAAAAATATCCCGATAGCCAGCAACTCAACATGCACTATATTCGTGCTTTAATTAGCAACAAAGACTATAGTGCCGCCGAAAAAACCTTAACAAAATTACTGCTTAAAAATCCACAAAATACCGAAATGCTGTTAATGCATGCCTTATTGTCTTATGACAATAAACATGATGCAGAAGCAACAAGTAGCTTTAAAAAATTACTCGCCTTAGAAAGCAATACCAATGAAGCCTATTATTATTTAGCGATGATGACTAAACGCCAAAACAACCTAACAGAAGCCGAAAGCTACCTCAGCCAAATCCATGACGGTGAGCGTTTTTTAAATGCACAAGCAGAATTGGCGCAAATTCGCCTTAAAGACCAACGTCAAGTACAAGTTAAACAACAATTTAATGAGGCTAGACAACGCAACCCCGAAATAGCCAGTACTTTATATGCTTTAGAAGCCGAAGTGTTACGCGAAAATCAACACTTAGAAGAAGCTTATGCCGTGTTAATGGATGCCATCAACAAACATCCTCAAGACAATATGTTATTGTTTAGTCGAGCTTTATTATCCGAAAAGCGTAATGATCTAATACAATTTGAATCTGATATGACCGAACTTATGAAGCGCGACCCTAATAACGCCAGTTATCTTAATGCCTATGGCTATACCCTAGCCGACCGAACTAGCCGCTTTAAAGAAGCAGATGTCTTATTACAAGCCGCGATTAAACTAAAACCTAACGACCCCGCCATTATAGATAGCGTCGGTTGGTTACTTTATAAAAAAGGCTTAACATTTGAAGCGTTAAGCTATATTAAAAAAGCCTTTGCCGCCTCTAATGATGAAGAAATTGGCTTACATTTAGCCGAAATTTTATGGGTCAGTGGCTACAAAAGCGAAGCCGCTGCCATTTGGCAACAACTACTTAAGCAAAATCCTAAAAGTGAAGCGGTATTAAAACATCGCGCACAGTGGGATAAATAAATCATGAAAGTTTTTTTAATAACAGCTACCACCATCTTATTATTAGGCGGTTGCGCCACTAAAACGCCTGTTATGCTTCCAAGTTCTGCATCATCTCCTATTACTGCCGAAGCCCAAGCCGAGCCGCCAATTCTTACTCAAGAACAAACTACATGGACTGCCTCAGGTAAGTTTTCGGTGCGTGTTATTGACCAAAATGGTAAAAAGAAAGGAGGTAGCGTCTATTTTGTGTGGCAACAAAACAACCAAGACTACCAAGTTATTTTAACAGGCCCTTTAGGTCAAGGGCGCACCAGCCTTGTAGGTAATGCTCAATATGTCACCATGCAAAGCGCTAAAACAGGTGAATTAACGGCAGCCTCTCCCGAAGAGTTGTTTGCACAGTCATTTGGTTGGACTGCACCCGTTTCATATCTTAGATACTGGCTCAAAGCACAACCAGCCACGCCTGATGCCGTGCCGACTTATGACGCAGAAGGCCAATTACAAAGCCTGCGTGAAGGGCTTTGGCAAGCTGACTTTGTTCAATATCAATCTATTAACAATCAATTAATTCCTCAAAAAATCATAGTGACTGGCCCTAATCTGAATATGACACTATTAATTAGTGACTGGCAACCTAACCTTAGTGCTTTATAAAATGACTAGTTTTATTTCTTTACCCTCTCCTGCCAAATTAAACCTGTTTTTACACATTACAGGCCGCCGTGCGGATGGTTATCACAATCTACAAACGATTTTTCAATTTTTAGATTACAGCGATACTTTAAATTTTAGTTTGCGTGACGATGGTAAAATCACACTAAGTCCAGCACTAACAGATGTTGCTTTTGATGACAATTTGATTGTGAAAGCAGCAAAAACCTTACAACAGGCCAGCCAATGCCCTTTGGGTGTGGATATTCAACTTAACAAACAAATTCCTATGGGTGCAGGCTTAGGTGGTGGCTCATCTAATGCAGCTACTACCTTATTAGCACTTAATGTTTTATGGCAACTTAACTGGACAAATCAGCAATTAGCACAGCTTGGCTTACCCCTAGGTGCAGACGTACCTATCTTTATTTTTGGTCATAGCGCATGGGCCGAAGGCATTGGTGAACACTTAACCCCCCTACCACTGGCCGAAAATGCCTATTTAATACTCACACCTGCTTGCAAAATAAGCACTCGTGAGATTTTTTCACATCCGTCGTTGACAAGGGATTCGACTCCGATTAAAGTAGCGGCCTCCGAAGCGCAGGATGGTCGAAATGACTGCGAAAGTGTGGTAAAAGCACTTTATCCTGCCGTTGATGATGCACTGTCTTGGTTGAGACAGTACGGTAAAGGAAAGTTAACAGGAACAGGTTCTTGTGTCTTTCTGGCGTGTGGTAGCCTTGAGCAAGCACAAAAATTATTAAATGAATCTCCATTTGATGGTTTTGTGGCAAAGGGTCAAAATACATCACCTACTCACCAAGAGTTGCTGCTGCTATCAAAAAAAAGCAACACATAGTTGCACGCTACAGGGGTGTCGCCAAGCGGTAAGGCAGCGGGTTTTGATCCCGCCATGCGTTGGTTCGAATCCAGCCACCCCTGCCATATTTCCTTATTTAGAGAAAATAATAATAACTTGATGTTAATCCTGTTGTTATCTCTCTCTACTTTAGACAGTGTAAAGCAAAATGCCTAATCTGGTCGTCTTTACTGGCAATGCCAATCCCCAACTTGCAAAAAACGTCGTTGACCGTCTTCATATTCCTTTAGGTGCTGCTCAAGTTTCCTGTTTTTCTGATGGCGAAATCTCCATCGAAATCAATGAAAATGTGCGCGGTAAAGACGTTTTTATTATTCAATCTACTTGTGCGCCTACCAATGACAATTTAATGGAATTAATTGTCATGGCTGATGCCTTGCGTCGTGCCAGTGCGGGTCGTATTACAGCGGTTGTGCCATATTTTGGTTATGCACGCCAAGACCGTCGTCCGCGTTCTGCGCGTGTGCCGATTACCGCCAAAGTCGTTGCCGATATGATTACCTCAGTCGGGATTGACCGTGTATTAACGATTGATTTACATGCCGACCAAATTCAAGGTTTTTTTGATATTCCTGTTGATAATATTTATGGCTCGCCCATTTTATTAGCTGATTTACAAAAACAACCTTTTGATAATTTAATGATTGTTTCGCCTGACGTGGGCGGTGTAGTTCGCGCGCGTGCTGTCGCCAAACAATTAGGCGAAGTCGATTTGGCGATTATTGATAAACGCCGTGCGCGTGCCAATGAGTCGCAAGTAATGCATATTATTGGTGATGTATCAGGCCGTGACTGTGTCATCGTAGATGATATGGTTGATACCGCAGGTACATTATGCAAAGCCGCCGCCGCGTTAAAACAACATGGTGCGCGTCGTGTGGTTGCTTATTGTACTCATCCTGTTTTATCGGGTGCGGCAATTACTAACATTATGAACTCCGAAATGGATGAGTTGGTTGTAACCGACACTATCCCGTTATCTGCCGAAGCCCAAGCTTGTGGCCGTATTCGTCAATTGTCTTTAGCCCCCTTATTGGCCGAAACAGTACGTCGTATTAATAACGAAGAATCTATCAGCGCGATGTTTGAATTATTTTAAATACACATTTTAGGATTTACGCGGTTATTGCTTATTTCGGCAGCATGCGTAAGTCCTAATTTTTTGACTCTTTTCATGTTGAAGAGAGTTTTACCCTCGGTATCTGGTCGCAAGATACCGAATCTTTGGAGACTAACCATGTCCGCAATATTTAGCTTAACCGCTGCTAGCCGTACTGATGAAGGGAAAGGTGCGAGCCGCCGCCTTCGCCATGCGCAACAAGTTCCTGCCATTATTTATGGTGCAGGTCAAGATCCTCAATCTGTCTCTATTCCTTTTAAAGAATTAGTTAAGGCACTTGAAAGCGAAGCTTTTTACTCGCATATTTTGACTTTAACCGTTGATGGCCAAGCTCAACAAGCGGTATTAAAAGCATTGCAACGTCACCCTGCTAAAAACTTTCCTATGCATGCTGACTTTTTGCGTGTTGATGCTGCACGTGAAATCACTATGCGCATACCTATACATTACATCAATCAAGAGTCTTGTGTTGGCGTAAAAACTGAAGGTGGGGTTGTTTCTATTATCTCTACTGATGTAGAAATCTCCTGTTTACCTAAAGATTTGCCTGAGTACTTGACAGTTGATTTTGCTGCGATACACGTAGGTACAACATTGCACTTGTCCGATTTAATTTTACCTGCTGGCGTGGAAATTCCACAATTAGCATTGGGTCATAGCTATGATCAACCAATTGCTAACGTTCATAAAGCCGCTGTTTAAGGTTTAATTTATGGCGAATGTGCAGTTAATTGTTGGCTTGGGTAATCCNNGCAGAGCAATACAACATCCGCCTCTCTCCCGAAAGCAAATACTATGGTTTAGCAGGACGTGGCCAAATTAATGGTCAAGAAGTGCGCTTACTCATTCCTACCACGTTTATGAATCGTTCAGGCCAAGCTGTGGCCGCCTTAGCTAATTTTTTTAAAATCTCGCCCGATGCAATTTTGGTTGCCCATGATGAACTTGATTTACCTGTAGGTTCTATNNTTTCATCGTTTACGTATTGGCATTGCTCACCCCGGTGACGCAAAACTGGTTTCTAATTATGTTTTAGGCAAAGCGCCTCAAGCCGAACAAGAAAAAATTGAAGATGCCATTATGGCGGCTGTTAAAGTCAGCGACCTCATGGTCAATGGTAATTTAGCCAAAGCCATGAATCAGCTTAATGGTTTTAAAGCTTAAAAAACCAAGCACCATCTTATTATTTAATCACCACGCCAATTTGCCCGTGCATGACGTTCTTCTTGATAAATACGCACAATCCACTGCCCTAAGGGACGATTAATAAATTGTCCATAAAATGCCTGCATGTTTACATTAGAGGGTGTTAGTGTTTGCCACGGTGTCGCTTTTATCGACAACATAGGTGCAAACATAGAAGCAACCGTAATATCTGCCAGCCCCAAACAATCGCCTACAAAATAACGTCCGCCATTAGCCAGTAACATTATTTCTAGCTCATCAATTGCTTGTTGTATTTTAACTAAAGACGCTGCACCTTTTTGTGGTGTGACATTATAAAGCTGCGATATACCTTTACGTATAATCGGCGCAAGCTGTTTTTTAAACGGTTTGGCATACGAATAATAATCCAACATGACATTCATTACTTCATCTTCTGCCAAAACTTGACTGTATATCCAACGACGCACATGCGCCCCTGCTTTATCGGCTAAGTCCTCAATGGTAACTGCTTTACTACGTAAAACAGGGTCAGAAGGTAACAAAGGTCGTAAGGTATATTTAGCATCTAAATAAAAAGCTAATTCGGTAGAGTCGCCAATCCACTCTTTACCATCTTTAACTAAAGGAACGGTTGAACTTTGGGATTTAAAAAGCGTCAACACACGGTGTGCTGCAGGAAATAGATTTTTTGCTGAATACTCTAAATCTTTAAAATCAAGTAACCAACGCGCCTTTTCGCAGTCATGCGATAGGGGAAGTTGATAAAGAATACGTTTCATAAGAAGGATACCTAAGCAAAAAGATGGGGGTTACGCATTGCACCGCAATTGGCGCGTTTTGTGAACATAAAACCGTTAAAATGATACCTGTGAAGCATCGCTTTAATTTGAAACTGGCAGCAAAGCGAACAGTGACAAGTTACAACAGGTATCGTGAGGTTGAAATGTGAAAAAATAAGCGACAACAGCGTGAACCCTAAGACGCTTTTTGGTGTACCATGCGCGCCATTGTAAATTGAATACGAGGAATTAGTCATGGGTTTTAACTGTGGTATTGTTGGCTTGCCAAATGTAGGCAAATCTACCCTATTTAACGCATTAACTAAAGCAGGGATTGCCGCAGAAAACTTTCCTTTCTGCACCATTGAGCCAAATACTGGCGTAGTTCCTATGCCTGACTTACGTTTAGATGAGTTAGCTGTCATTGTTAAACCTGAGCGCGTCATTCCAACCAGTATGGAATTTGTGGATATTGCAGGTTTGGTGGCAGGCGCATCTAAGGGTGAAGGCTTAGGAAATAAGTTTTTAGCAAACATTCGTGCAACCGATGCGATAGCCCATGTGGTACGTTGTTTTGAAGACCCTAATGTGATTCACGTAGCCGATAAAATCGACCCTTTAGATGATATTGCCACGATTAACACTGAATTAGCGTTATCTGATTTAGACACTATCGAACGTGCTTTGTTAAAAGTGACTAAAAATGCTAAAGGTGGCGACAAAGAAGCCATTGCCTTAAAAAGCAGCCTAGAAAAAGTATTGCCTGCCCTTAATGAAGGCCAGCCTGCGCGCTCGGTAGATTTAAGTGATGATGACAAAGCCGCATTAAAAATTTATGGTTTATTAACCTTAAAACCGACCATGTACATTGCTAATGTGGCTGAAGATGGTTTTGAAAATAATCCTTATTTAGATCAAGTACGTGAATTAGCAGCACGCGAAAATGCCATTGTGGTGCCAATTTGTAACAAACTTGAATCTGAAATTGCCGAACTCGAAGAAAGCGAAAAAGCCGAATTTTTAGAAGCGGTTGGTATGGAAGAGCCCGGTTTAAATCGGGTTATTCGTGCAGGTTATGGTTTATTAGAGTTACACACCTACTTTACTGCGGGTGTCAAAGAAGTCCGCGCATGGACAATTCCTGTGGGCGCAACTGCTCCTCAAGGTGCAGGTAAAATTCATACCGACTTTGAGAAGGGTTTTATTCGTGCCGAAGTTGTTGCTTATGATGACTTTATTAAATACAACGGCGAACAAGGAGCAAAAGACGCTGGCAAATGGCGTTTAGAAGGCAAAACTTACATTATGAAAGATGGTGATGTGGTTCATTTCCGTTTTAATGTTTAAGCGCAGGCCACGTTAACTCAAAACGCGCCAAATATTTCTTCAAACGGTCGGTATCATTGATACTGGCCTTTTGTTGTCGCCACTAAAAAATGGGCTTTGTTTTTTATCGTCTATTGATTAAATTTAAATCAAAAAATTGAAGCCCCCTTGATTAATTGACATGTGGTGTTTGTTTGATAATGTGTTAAAGCATTTAACATAGTCAAAGAGTTTAGCTATGAAAATTTTAATCACAGGTGGAACAGGTTTTTTAGGCCAACAATTATGCAGGGTGTTATTACACGAAAATCATCAATTGACTGTGTTAAGCCGCAAGCCTGATATTGTTTTTAGCCGTTATCAAGCTAAAGTACGTGCCATTGCGCGTTTAGCCGATTTAACACGAGAAGACCACTTTGATGTTGTGATTAATTTAGCAGGCGAAGGCATTGCCGACAAACCGTGGACAAATCAACGTAAACGCTTGTTATACAATAGCCGTGTGACGCTAACAGAAGAATTAGTAGACTGGATGAAGCGCGCCAACACACCGCCTAAAGTGTTTATTTCTAGCTCTGCGGTAGGTTGGTATGGTAATCAACAAGCACAAATTTTAGACGAAGACTCCCCTGCCCATAGCGAATACACCCATCGTTTATGTCAAGATTGGGAAGATGCCGCCTTAACCGCTAGAAGCCTAAAAGTGCGAGTATGTATTATAAGAACAGGCGTAGTTTTGAGTTTACAAGGCGGAATGCTTAAACGCATACTGCCTGTTTTTGCGCTTAATTTAGGTGGACGTTTAGGTGATGGCCAACAATGGCTATCATGGATTAGTTTGTATGATTATTTGTCGGCGGTGTTGTTTTTAATGACCCATCCTAATCTACAAGGCGTATTTAACTTAACCGCACCCCAACCTATCACTAATCAAGAATTTACCAACACCTTTGCTACGCAATTAGATCGTAAAGCCCTATTACCTGTGCCACGCGCCCTATTAAGGTTGTTAATGGGTGAGATGTCCACTTTGTTAGTTGATGGGCAGCGTGTGTTGCCAAGTCGTTTGTTAAAGGCAGGGTTTAGATTTAGAACACCCTCATTAGCCGAAGCCTTAGCCTATGAAGTTAAAACTTAATTTAACCAGTAACGCACACGATACTTAACGTGTCCTAACACCTCAGCTAGACCCCGTAAATTAGCAGAAAACATCATCGCTGTTGGTTGTAATAAAGCTTGGGGGTTAATAAAGAAACCTTCAGGAAACTCCGTAGGTGCAGCTAATACCCTAAAGCCAAAATGCTCAAATGCAAGCACCGAACGTGACATATGCCAAGCATCAGTAACTAATACAATATTTTTTATACCTTGAGATTGCAATAACTGCGCCGAAAATTGCGCGTTTTGATGGGTATCCAAACTTTTATCTTCTACAAACAATGCGCCTAACCCTAACTCTCTTAAAGAACTCAACATCGCCTCTGCTTCTATGCCCGACAACACAATGGGTAAGTCAGTTGCTTTGGCTACATACGCACCATAATGGATACGTGCTAAGGAGGCAAACCCTGCGCGTTTTTGATTGGCATATTCTTGGCCTATATACAAACCACCGCCTAAAATAACAATCGCTTGTGCCGTGTGTTGTTGCTGTATTTGTTGAATGCTTAATGGCGGATAACGACCAATAACAGCAAAAATAAGCTGCATCATTAAGGGCGTACACATTAAATAAAGAGACAAAGCAATACTAATAATTAACATTTTTACTAAACGTATGCGCTGATAATGTAATGCCACTAAAACACAGGCTAAACTTCCTATAATAATAAAAGGAAAGCTAAACAGTGTTTTCAAGAGCGAGGTACATCTACAAAAAAAGGTTCTAAATAAGCCACAAACTCTTTTAATTCATCAATATTTAATTGAGGAATTAATTTTTTTATTGCCGCTTGTGAGGCTCTATTAATAGTAACCCCACCTAAGTCGGTAATTTTACGAGTCACAAAACCTAATTTTAAGGGTTTGATTGATTCGGTATAAAAATAATGATTAGCTAATAAAGAAAACTCAAGCATGGCGTGCATTAATTGCTCGCGCACCTGAATATTACCTTGTTTAATTTGCTCAAAGGCATCACGGTACGATGCAGCCAATGTGTCTGGCACAGGAAAACTAATACAATCCATGTCATTAATAACCAATTTACGCGCTCTAATTTGCTGCGTTAATGGTGCCATTTCTTCATTTTTCATTTTATGCAGCACTTGCTTAATCAGCGTATGTGCTGTTGCTTTGATAACAACGGCCACATTATTAAGCACTTTTGCCGAAAAGCTTTCTTGATCCATCATTTGACTGTTACCAAGCACCATCACTTCGATAATTTTATCGGTATAGTCATTGGCAACTTTAATTAATAACTCATTTTGAGGTTGTGATACCTTTTGTTCAAAATGAGCTATTAATAAATCAAAGTTTTGGCGAAGTTCGGACGGACAAGGAATTGCGTAATAAGTGGCCATTATCAATTAACGCTCAACCAACATCGCTTTAAAATAAGCAGAAAAATCTTTAAGTTGAGCATCATTTAGTGATGGAATTAACTTTTTAATGGTGCTATGGCTTTCTTTATGAATACCCGAACGAGTGACGCTAGCCATTTTACGGTTAATCATGCCTAAGTTTAAGCCACTAATAAAATCATCAAAAAAGGCCACTAAAGACAAGTCAGTAAACATCGACATAGTATCTGTTAATTCTTTAGCAAACGCTTTGCCGTTGCCTGCATCTATTTGGCTAAATGCATGTTGAAAGTGGTTATAAACGTCTTGGGGCAATTCAAAACCTAAACGGGTTTTATCATCAGGTAATTGCAGCAAACGCTTACGCAAAAAATCGCAACGTTTGTTAACTTCGGCATTATCTGCTTTACCCATCATCACTTTTAATGCACCGTGCATCATGGTTTTTAGTAAGCCACCTAAAAACTTTAATAAGCCACCACCCTCACTATCACCATGATGCTGCATCACACCGACTAAGTTTAATAACAAGTTATCAATCACTTCATCAGTAAATAATCTAGCAATTTCGTTTGATAAGTGATACTGAGGCTCGGCTACTTTATTAGCTAAATTAGCTAAAATGGTTTCGATATCTGTTTTTAGTTTTGTACTTGGCTCAAAGCCAAAATATGCGGTCATAGTGTACTTCCTGGCATATAAATTGATGATACGGTATCAAGGCGTAATTGTGGCAAGTGTAACTTGGCTTGGCAAGGTATTATTGAGAACTTGCGTCAAAAGTCTACAGTCAAATAACATTCATTTATTATGTTATTGACGCGCAAGGCGGCCAAACGAAGAAAACACTTCAAAATTAGAGCGATACGGATTAATGTCCAAGCCACCACGTCGAGTATAAAAGGCTTGTACGGTTAATTTTTGCGGCTGGCACACACGCATAATATCGCTAAAAATACGCTCTACACATTGCTCATGAAAATCATTATGTTGTCTAAAAGAAATCAAATAACGTAATAAAGATTCATGGGTTATGGCCGCACCTGTATAAGTAATTTTGACACTGCCCCAATCAGGCTGATTAGTGACAGGACAATTACTACGCAACAAATGCGAATACACGCTTTGTGTGACTGTTTGCGGAGGATTAGCACAATGCAATAATTGCGGATTGATGTCATAGTCTTGGCAGTCTATATCTATCTCATCCAAACACAAACCAAACAAGATATTTGATTGATAGGCACGCTCAACAGGCAATAAAACCACCTCTATGGGCGCGCCTGCGGCTGCCGATAAATCTTGGCGCAGCAATTTTATATAATCATCTGGGCTGTCAAACTT
>DDBM01000227.1:0-749 GCA_002333125.1 Moraxellaceae bacterium UBA2032
GCAAGGTCTTCGTTTTCGTCTTCCTCGTCTGTTGTTTCTTCAACAACATCGGCCTCAACATCTAAGACATCTTCAACAACCACATCATCATGTAGCTCGGCGTTATCGGCTTCTGGGTGAAGCACAATAATTTCGGCTTCGGCCAATTCGGACGGCTCAGAGGTAGCAACCATTGACACAATACGCGCCCCTAAAGGTAAACGCATACCACGTACACCCGATGCCGCACGTCCCATCGCTCTAACGTCTGTTTCTTTAAAACGAATCGCTTTGCCTTGGTTGCTAAATAACATAATGTCTTGCAAACCATCGGTCACAGCCACACCAATTAAGGTGTTATCGCCATCTAAATTAATGACGTTAATGCCTGTGCTACGGGGGCGCGAAAATTCAGTGAGTTTAATCCGCTTAACCGTACCATCTGCCGTTGCCATAAACACAAACTGACCTTCGGCATAAACACGTAATGGTAAAATTGCGGTGACTTTTTCGTTTTCTACTAACTGCACTAAATTAACTAAGGGTTTACCTTTTGCGCCACGACCTGCTTGAGGCAAGTCATAGACTTTTATCCAATGCAAACGTCCCAAAGAGGTAAAACACAACACGGTATCGTGGGTACTGGCAACCAATAGATGCTCGATATAATCTTCATCTTTAATACTGGTCGCTGATTTGCCACGTCCACCACGTTTTTGGGCGCGATAGTCGCTAACAGGTTGAATTTTGGCGTAGCCTGTATGCGAAAT
>DDBM01000227.1:794-5612 GCA_002333125.1 Moraxellaceae bacterium UBA2032
TCAGGCAAAGTTTCGGGGCGACAGGCGTTTTTGTCACCTGCACGCTCTAATAAAGCCAAAACACCGCCTTCTTGCCATAACTTTTCTAATAAACGCTCTTTGGCTTGTGCGCCTGTGGCTGAAGTTTTAATTAATAAAATAACTTCATCAATATTAGCTAAAGCAACCGCTAAACCTTCAACCAAATGACCACGCTCACGCGCTTTACGTAATTCAAATACGGTACGACGCGTCACCACTTCTTGACGATGACGCACAAAAGCCGAAATTAAGTCACGCAAATTCATCATTTTAGGTTGGCCATCTTGCAAGGCCAACATATTAAAGTTGAATGAGCTTTCGAGTGGTGTTTGCGAAAACAAGTTATTAACCACAACTTCGGGGTTTTCGTTGCGCTTTAACTCAAGCACAATCCGCATACCATCTTTGTCGGACTCGTCACGTAATTCGCTAATACCCTCGATTTTTTTCTCTTTTACCAAATCGGCAATTTTTTCGATAACACGCGCTTTGTTAAGCTGATACGGAATTTCGCTAAATACAACGGTATGACGACCCGTTTTGGCATCGGTTTCGATATGATATTTGGCACGAACTAAGATACGGCCACGGCCTGTACGGTAGGCATCAACAATGCCACTACGTCCGTTAATAATCGCACCCGTTGGAAAGTCAGGGCCCGTGACATAGTGCATTAAGCCATCAACGCTTATGTCGTTATCATCAACATAAGCCAAACACGCGCTGACGACTTCGGTTAAATTGTGTGGTGGAATGTTAGTTGCCATGCCTACCGCAATACCCGATGAGCCATTAACCAACAAATTAGGAATACGGGTTGGCATCACATCAGGAATCATTTCACTGCCGTCGTAATTGGGCGACCAATTCACGGTTTCTTTTTCGAGGTCTGCCAACAAATCGTGGGCAACACGGGTCATACGCACTTCGGTATAACGCATCGCGGCAGGTGCATCACCATCAACCGAGCCAAAGTTACCCTGACCATCAACCAACAAATAACGCAAACTAAAGGGCTGCGCCATACGCACAATCGTATCATAAACGGCGGTATCGCCATGAGGATGGTATTTACCGATAACATCACCCACGACACGCGCTGATTTTTTATACGCTTTATTCCAGTCGTTGTGTAATTCGTGCATCGCAAATAATACCCGACGATGCACAGGCTTTAAGCCATCACGTGCATCGGGCAAAGCACGCCCAACAATCACGCTCATGGCGTAGTCTAAATAGGATTGGCGTAATTCGTCTTCAATATTGACAGGGACGATTTCGGAGGTAAATTCTGTCATGCGTATTCTCGAAGGGAATAAATACTGAACTTAAACGCAGACCAACAGCGTATTTTATTAAGTACAAATCGTATTGATTACTTAATAAACAGTTTAAGTGCTGGCGTATAAGTCCTAATAATTAGGGTTTGTTAAGTATCTTTATCAAGCCGAGCAATATACCATAAAACCAAATTTTTCGCAGTTTTCTGTTGCCAATCGCTTATACTTCACGCCACCTTATGTCGTGATGGAAAATCTTCTCATGAACCCTATACCGCTTAATGTTGACCCCAGCGAAATCGCTAAGTTTGAAGCACTTGCCGCCAAATGGTGGGACATGAACTCCGAATTTAAGCCTTTACATCAAATTAACCCATTACGTTTAAATTGGATTGACGAGCGTGTCAGTCTGGCAGGCAAGCGCGTCTTAGATGTAGGCTGTGGCGGCGGTATTTTGGCCGAATCTATGGCAAAACGTGGTGCAACGGTGTTGGGTATAGATATGGGGCAAGCTCCATTAGCGGTGGCACAATTACACGCCCAACAAAACAATGTCAGTGGCATTGATTATCGTCAAGTGCCCGTAGAACAACTCGCTCAAGAACAACCACATAGTTTTGATGTGGTCACTTGTATGGAAATGCTCGAACACGTTCCTGACCCTTCCTCTATTGTTAAAGCGTGTCAGCAATTGGTAAAACCTGATGGCCATGTGTTTTTTTCGACCATTAACCGCAATCCTAAATCGTATGTATTTGCCATTGTAGGTGCAGAATATATTCTGCAAATGCTACCCAAAGGCACACACGATTATAAAAAATTTATTCGCCCCTCCGAATTAGCGACATGGATTCGTGCCGCACAATTACAACTCAAAGAAAGCACTGGCTTACATTACAACCCAATCACCAAATATTATTGGCTTGCACCTAATGTTGATGTTAACTACATGGTTTACACAAGAGCTTGATGATGATTAACTTTTTACCTCAAGCGGTGTTGTTTGATTTAGACGGCACACTAGTTGATACCGCCCCAGACTTTGTGCGTGTACTTAATAATATGCGTGTCAAATATGGTCGCTCTGCTTTAACTAGTGAACAAATTCGTCCTGCGGTCTCGGCAGGTGCGCGCGCGATGGTTGGCGTTGGCTTTCCTGAATACGAGTTAGAATCTTCTGAGTTTGCCAAATTACGCCAAGAGTTCTTAGATGCCTATGGTGCGGATATTTGCCAAGAGAGCCAATTATTTTTGGGCTTAGATACTTTATTAAAAAGTCTAGAAACAAACGAGATTCCTTGGGGTATTGTGACAAATAAACCGCGCATTTATAGCGAAGCCTTATTATTGGCACTAAACTTAACTCAACGTTGTGCCGTATTAGTTTGTCCAGACGATGTCAGCCAAACCAAACCTCACCCCGAACCCATGTACTTGGCTTGCAAACAGCTTAATGTTGACCCTAGACAAACCGTGTATGTTGGCGACCATATACGCGATATTCAAGCAGGAAAAAACGCCAACATGACTACCATTGCCGTCGGTTTTGGTTATATTGTTGCGGGTGAAGATATTAACGACTGGCAAGCAAACCATTGCGCCCAAACGGTTGATGACCTAATTGCTTATTTTAATTTTAACGAGACCACACCATGAATATGGAAGATATTTGGCATTATCAGGCCACGCCAAACTTACTTAAAGACAAAGTGATTTTGGTCACGGGTGCAAGCGACGGCATTGGCCGTGCTGCGGCAAAAACCTATGCCGCTTACGGCGCAACCGTTTTATTATTAGGCCGTGACTTAAACAAACTTGATGCGGTTTATGATGAAATTGAAGCCGCAGGGGGCGCACAACCTGCCATTATCCCGCTTAACTTTAGTGCGGCACTACCATCTGACTTTGAAAAACTCGCTATTACTATAGAGCAAGAGTTTGGTCGTTTAGACGGCATTTTGCACTGTGCAGGTGTGTTGGGTGACCTCACTCCTCTCGAAATGTATAACCCTGATACATGGGACGAGGTAATGAAGATTAACTTACGCGCCCCTTATATGCTAACGCAACAATTATTGGCTTTGTTAAAAAATGCACCTGATGCCTCGGTCATTTTTATGAGCAGTAGCGTAGGTCGCCAAGCACGCGCTTTTTGGGGTGCTTATTCGGTATCTAAAGCGGGTGTAGAAAATTTAAGCGCACTCTTTGCTGATGAGTTAGAAAACACTTCTAATATTCGGGTTAATTGTGTTAATCCTTTAGGCACTCGCACCCCAATGCGTGCTAAAGCCTACCCTGCTGAAGACCCGATGAGTGTTTATCCACCAGAGCATATTATGCCTATCTTTTTATATTTGATGGGCGCAGATAGCAAAGGGATAACGGGCAAATCGTTGGATGCTAGAGGAAAATAAACAAAAAGCCCTGTAAAAACAGGGCTTTTTTATTAAGACAAAATAGCTTATTTAGCCATATAGTCCACTGCATTTTTGATTTCGTCATCAGAACAGGTAGCACAACCACCTTTGGCTGGCATGGCATTAAAGCCTTTAATTGCATGGTCGTGTAACATTGCTAAGCCTTTAGCCTTACGTGGAGCCCAATCAGCTGTACCGTATTTAGGCGCGCCCATGACACCTGCACCATGACATCCCGCACAAACAGCCGTATAAACTTGCTCGCCTGTACGTGGAGCTGCACCTTCTACAGGAGCCGCAGCCACCGCAGGCGCTTTAACCGCACAAGGCTTGCCCTGTACACAAACACTGCCGTATGGCTTAATTCGCTCAATCACTGATGATTGATCTTCTTTAGCATACGTATTAAACGAGAAACTTAAGCCAACAATAGCAGCCAGCAGAGCTAGTTTTTTCACAGAACGCCTCGTAAAGCAAAATACCAAACAATAATAAAGGCAAACTAAGTAGTTTGACTTTTAACTTGGCGCAAGTATAACCGCAAACTTGGTAAGGACAAAGCTAAGCAAGCATATAACAATCAAAACTCCGTATAAAATCATAGACTCCATTCATTAAGCTCGGTATGATCGCCCCTACATCAATGCGCCCATAGCTCAGCTGGATAGAGTACTGCCCTCCGAAGGCAAAGAAAAATCTGTCCCACTCTGTTTGAATACCAGTAATATCTTGATTTTAAACGGTTTTTATAAATTCGCTTTAATAATCCTGATTACTACGGCTTCGCAAGTCCACTGCAAGTCCAACCAAATCGCTCTATTCTTCCTCAATGACACCAATAAAAACCACTTTAATAGTAGTGGCTCAGATTAACAAGTTTTCTGGATAAACACCTCCTATAATTTCATGATAATAGGTTTATTGATAACTCAAAAACTATATTAAGCCTCGCTCCGCAAAAGAAACATATTCACCAACACCAATCACAAAATGGTCTAGCACTCGTACATCTATTAACGTCAATGCACTTTTAAGCCTTTCCGTAATAAGTTTGTCTGCTGAGCTTGGCTCTGCCTTACCGCTTGGATGGTTATGAGCAA
>DDBM01000150.1:0-581 GCA_002333125.1 Moraxellaceae bacterium UBA2032
ACTTTAATTTCTTGCTTAAATTCGGTTTCATCGAGCGTTAAATTCACCATGCGGTCAGCTTCTAGCTCAAGAGCTAGGGGCAGGCGTGTATTGCTATAAAGCTGATAATAAGCCGTATAGTCATCGGTGGTAAACGCATTGTCTTCACCGCCTAAAAAAGACACTAAGCGCGAAAATTCACCTGTAGGGACTTTGGGCGTGCCTTTAAACATCATGTGTTCTAAGGCATGAGACAAGCCTGTACTACCAAACTGCTCATAGCTTGAGCCAATTTTGTACCACACTTGAGCCACAACCACAGGCGAGCGTTGGTCTTCACGTACCACCACTTTTAAACCGTTATCTAAGGTAAATTCGTTGGTCACTGCGGCAAAGGCCGAAAGTGGCAACCATAACAAACACATCAGCCATTGTTTACGCATAAGAGTCTTTTTGTATAGGGAGATTTAGCAAGAGATGGTAGCATAGCGCATCTTTTTAAATGTATGGCAATACGCGCAAAAACCCATTTTTGGTTGCATTTTTGCAAATGTGTAGTGCCGATGATGGATTGTGGATAGCGATATGTCTGAACAAGATAA
>DDBM01000150.1:710-15541 GCA_002333125.1 Moraxellaceae bacterium UBA2032
TCGAAACGCAAATGTTAGTTGCCGACATGGGCATAGATGCCACACGTACCATTATTGACCGTTTAACCGAACGTGTGTCGCGTAAAGAATTAGTGTATTCCAATGGCTTATATAAAGCCTTGCAACAAGAGTTGGTCGAATTACTTGCACCGCGTGTAAAACCATTACAAATAGATACCTCTAAAAAGCCCTATGTGATTTTGATGGTTGGCGTAAATGGCGTAGGCAAAACCACCACCATTGGCAAACTCGCCAAGCGTTTACAGTTTGAAGGCAAAAAAGTGATGTTGGCCGCAGGCGATACCTTTAGAGCGGCAGCGGTAGAACAGTTACAAGTATGGGGCGAGCGTAACGGTATTCCTGTGGTGGCACAAAGTACGGGCGCAGACTCGGCTTCGGTGGCGTTTGATGCCCTACAAAGTGCTAAGGCTAAAGGGGCAGATGTATTAATTGTTGATACCGCAGGGCGTTTACACAACAAAGGCCATTTAATGGAAGAGTTGCGTAAAGTAAAACGTGTGTTGCAAAAAGTAGATGCCACAGCCCCACATGAGGTGATGTTGGTGGTTGATGCAGGGACAGGCCAAAATGCGCTAAATCAGGTTCAAGAGTTTGACCAAGTGGTTGGTTTAACAGGCTTAACCATTACCAAATTAGACGGAACAGCTAAAGGCGGTGTGTTGTTTAACATTGCGAGCCGTAGTCATGTGCCAATTCGTTTTATTGGTGTAGGCGAAAAAATTGACGATTTACGGCCATTTATTGCTAAAGAATTTGTGGCCGCGTTGTTTCAAACCGAGAAGTAGGTTTAATCTAGTCATTGTAAAGATTATTTACACAAGCGCGATAAAAGTCACACATTGCAGACTGGTCAAGGGCTGGCTATCGCGNNGCATACATTTCTAATGTTAATCAGGTTGCTATTCTCACTGCCGAAGAAGAACGCCAATTAGCAGAGCGTTATTTTTATGAGCAAGACCTCGAAGCCGCTCGTCAGCTAGTTTTAGCGCATCTACGTTTTGTGGTGCATATTGCCCGCAGTTATGCAGGTTATGGCCTACCACAAGGTGATTTAATTCAAGAAGGTAACGTCGGCTTAATGAAAGCCGTTAAGCGTTTTGACCCAAGCATGGGCGTGCGTTTGGTATCGTTTGCTGTGCATTGGATTAAAGCCGAAATTCATGAGTTTGTGATTAAAAACTGGCGTATTGTTAAAGTTGCTACAACCAAAGCGCAACGTAAATTATTTTTTAACTTGCGTAGCCTTAAAAAAGGTAGCCATGGCTTAACCCATGTTGAAGCAGAGTCTATTGCCGAAGTCTTAAACGTAACNNGCGCGGCGTTGGTTGTCAGAAGACAAAGCCACCTTGCATGAGTTAGCTGCCGAATATGGTGTGTCTGCCGAGCGTATTCGCCAACTCGAAAAAAACGCCATGGATAAAATTAAAGCCGCGCTCTCTGTTGCTGCTTAAAATCGTGTCATACTCAGGACTTAGGCATCTCACCGAGATTAGCGCGTTTTGTGAGCATAAAACCGCTAATAACGGTTGAAATGTGAGCAGATAAGCGATAACCGCGTAAGTCCTATAGTGGTAACGCCGCGCTTTTTAGTGCGGCGTTTGTTTTTGTAGGATTTTTTATGATGTTTGTTTTTTTAGGTGCGCTTAATATGGCCATTGCCGTGATGCTAGGGGCATTTGGCGCGCATGGCTTAAAAAATAAAGTCACCGTTGAACAATTAGCATGGTGGCATACAGGTGTTGAATATCATGTATATCACGCCTTGGCTTTGTTAATACTTGGCACGTTAATCGCGGCACAACCCCAATTAGCGATTCCTAAAGGCAGTGCATGGGCATTACAAATTGGTATAGTTATTTTTTCGGGTTCGTTATATGCCATGACCTTAGGTGCGCCTCGTTGGTTTGGCGCAATTACCCCGATTGGTGGTACAGCCTTTATTGTGGGTTGGTTGTGGTTGGCTTATAGTGCATGGCACAAAGGAATATAGTTGATGCAAATACAAGTAAACGGTGAAATGCGCCATATTGCCGAAGCCAGTACCATTAGCGATTTATTGGTATTATTAGAGATGGTTGGCCGCCGTGTGGCGGTTGAATTAAATCAAGATATTGTACCAAAAAGCCAACATGCTTCTACCGTGTTAAAACAGGGTGATGTGGTGGAAGTGGTTCATGCTATTGGTGGCGGTTGATTGTACGTATATGAATGCAGATTTGCCCTCACTCTAGCTCTCTCCCAAAGGGAGAGAACTCCCTCGCTTGGGGTGAGGGCTAAAGTTAAGTTATTTAAGGATCTTTATTATGACTGATGTTTTTGAGTTAGCAGGTCGTCGTTATCAATCGCGTTTATTGGTGGGTACAGGTAAATATAAAGATTTAGAAGAAACACGCTTAGCCATTGAAGCCAGTGGCGCAGAAATTGTCACGGTGGCGGTGCGTCGTACTAATATTGGTCAAAATCCTAATGAACCTAATTTGTTAGAGGTACTTCCTCCTAATAAATATACCATTTTGCCCAATACCGCAGGCTGTTATACCGCCGAAGATGCGGTGCGTACTTGTAGATTAGCGCGTGAGTTACTAGATGGCCATAATTTGGTTAAGTTAGAAGTCTTAGGTGACGAAAAAACGCTATATCCTAATGTGGTAGAAACCCTTAAAGCCGCCGAGATTTTAGTAAAAGATGGCTTTGATATTATGGTTTACACCTCAGATGACCCCATTATTGCCAAACAACTCGAAGACATGGGCTGTATAGCCGTGATGCCTTTAGGTAGCTTAATTGGCTCAGGCTTAGGCATTGTTAATCCGTATAACTTGCGCATTATCATGGAGCAAGCCAATGTGCCAATTATTATTGATGCAGGGGTAGGCACCGCCTCCGATGCTGCTATTGCCATGGAGCTAGGCTGTGCAGGGGTGTTAATGAATACCGCTATTGCCAAAGCTCAACATCCTATTTTAATGGCCTCTGCCATGAGAAAAGCCGTAGAAGCAGGGCGCGAATCTTTTTTAGCAGGGCGTATGCCCAAAAAATTGTATGCCACAGCATCAAGTCCCTTAGAAGGTAAGTTTTTTTAAATGACCGAATTAGCCCCTCAAGAATACCCACGCCGTATTATGACCTTTATGCGTCGCTCATCGGCTTTTACCGTGTCGCAGCAAAAAGGCATTGATGAATATGGTGAGTATTATTTTCTCGAGCCTCAACATCAAGTCTTTGACCCGCAAACCGTGTTTGGCCGCGTTGCACCTCTAACCGTAGAAGTTGGTTTTGGCATGGGGTTTTCTTTAATAGACATGGCTTTAGCTGCACCTGAACGTGATTTTATTGGTATAGAAATTCACCCTAATGGTTTGGCACAAATTTGTTTTGAAGCAGGTGAGCGTCAATTAACTAATTTAAGGGTGATGGATGGCGATGCGTTATTGATGCTAGAAAACTATTTTAGCAACAACAGTATTGATACCGTACAACTGTATTTTGCCGACCCGTGGCCCAAAAAGAAACATCATAAACGTCGTTTTGTGCAAACACATAATATGCAGTTAATTCGCCAAAAACTTAAAGTGGGTGGTGTTTTTCATGCTGCAACCGATTGGGAGCATTATGCGCATTGGATGTTAGAGATTTTAGAACAAAGCGAAGGTTTTAAAAATTTAACGGGTAAGGAGCAGTTTGCACCACGTCCAGATTATCGGCCTTTAACTAAGTTTGAAGTTCGCGGCCACAATTTAGGTCATGGTGTGTGGGATGTGTTGTTTACTAAAGAGGCGTAACCCTTCGACTCCGCTCAGGGTGCGCTTTTGCGCTGGCTGAGCTTGGCCAGCCCTGAGCCTGCCGAAGGGTCGAAGCCTACAAATCAGCCTCATCATCATAAATTAAAAATGGTTCATCATCATAAGCTGATTCAGGTAAAAAAGGCTGTTCTGCACCTTGTGCCATGATGTTGGTTGCACAATAGCCTTTTTCGTTACGTCCTAAAATATAGCTAATTCTATCGCCTAAACGTAATTCAGAAAAGTTACGGTTTTTGACTTCGCTAAAATGAAAAAAGATATTTTCCATATCTTCATCAGGCGTAATAAAACCAAAACCACCTTCTTTTAAACTTTGAATAATGCCTTCGCTGCGATTTTCGTTGTTTACGGCAACGGGTGCTACATTATTGGTTGTGGGCGTAGTAGTTGAAGAAGCAACAGGAATAGGTGTGCCATAACTAATCGCATTAAGAATCGCTTGTTCATCTTTAGGATATAAAAATAACTTATTGATTTGTTGGTCATTTCTTAATGAGCGGTCATCAATAATTTGGTGCATTAAGACGGGGTAGGTGGCTTCGTCTAATAACACTTGGGCAGTACGAGTCAGTTTTTGTACATTATGACGGTCGGTGTATTCAAAGTCCCATGCTAACAGCATAACGCGTGTGCCTACGGTGTTTAGTTTACGCAGTAGAGGGCGGAAATCACCATCACACGCTACCAATACTAAAACGTCAAACTGCTTATAAATAGATAGCTCATAAGCCTCTAAGGCTAACCAGACATCAATGCCTTTTTCGCCATCAGGTCCAAGTGGAAGATAATGTGTGGTTACACCCTCACGCATTAAGACTTCATCAAACAAACGCTCTTTAAGTAATAGGTCGCGTTGCTCGGCATCTTGGGCGCGTAAACGACCTCTAAAATAGTGAGCATCTACAATGTGGCAATAACGTACATCGGTATTTTCTTCGGCAGCGACACGGTGGCGAATATATTCGTGTAAACCTGAAATGCTAATTCGCGATTTACGCGGATGATAATATTGGTAGTAATTACTGACGTGAAGAAAAAAGTTACCATCATAAAAAATGCCGATTTTGGTAAAGTTTTTAGAATTATTAGCCATTGAAACATACTCTTTTTTATTAGTTTTACTGTTATTAATTTAAAACTTTATGAGGACTTACGCGGTTATCGCTTATTTATTTACAAAACGCGTGTGTTTTGTAAAAGTCCCGTTTGTGCCAATTCAAAAACCAAGTATGTATTGATAAAACACAAATACACGACAAAGTTAGAATTGACACATTAAACAACAAAATGAGACGTAAGTACACGCCTCTCTTTATAACTCAATTTGTGTCCCAAGTTCTACTACACGATTGGTCGGAATTTGAAAAAAATCGGTCGCAGAAGCTGAATTACGTGACATAGCCACAAATAATAGCTCACGCCACGGTGCCATGCCACCTTCAACACGCGGAATTAAACGTTCACGCGATAAGAAAAAGCTCGTGTCCATCATATCAAAGCTTAAACCGTGTGGCTCACACAAGGCTAATAACTCAGGTACATCAGGCTGTTCTTTAAAGCCATAATAACCAGTAATAAGCCAAAAGTTAGGTGAAATTTGCTCTATTTTTAAGCGGTCTTGTTTGGTAACTGTGGGAATATCTTGGGTGTGTAGGGTAAGCAGCATATTACGTGAGTGTAAAATTTTATTGTGCTTAATATTATGAAGCAGGGCATGAGGTACAGATTGATGTGAACCCGTCATAAATACGGCTGTCCCCTCAATGGTTTGTATAGACCCCGCGCCAATACTATTAACAAATAAATTAAGCGGCATGGTTTCTTTGTTGAGCTTTGCAAACAAAATTTCGCGGCCACGCTTCCATGTCATCATCACGGTAAAAGCACTTATACCAATCAATACAGGAAACCAACCACCTTGCAAAAACTTTAACGAGGTTGCACCAAAAAAAGCAAAATCTAAACATAACAACGGTAGTGCTACTAATAAGGCTAATTTTTTTGACCAGCCCCAAATAGTCACAGCTACAAAAGCCGCTAAAATAGTGTCACAAATCATGGTCATGGTTACGGCAATACCATAGGCAGCTGCCAAATTACTTGATGATTTAAACATTAAGACTAAAACAATAATTGAGCCTAATAATAACCAGTTAAGGGCAGGAATATAAATTTGACCAATTTCTTTGGCAGAGGTGTGTAGCACTTCAAAACGAGGTAAATAACCTAACTGCATCGCTTGACGCGCAATCGAAAACACGCCCGAAATAACGGCTTGTGAGGCAATCACGGTGGCGAGTGTGGCCAATATAATTAAGGGTGCAATAAGCCAACTAGGGGCTAGTTGATAAAAAGGGCTTTCGACGGCTTCTGGATGAGTGAGTAATAACGCGCCTTGCCCACAGTAGTTAAGAATAAGTGCAGGGCAAACCAAACCAAACCACGCATAACGAATCGGTT
This sequence comes from Moraxellaceae bacterium UBA2032, assembly GCA_002333125.1. Lineage (GTDB taxonomy): Bacteria > Pseudomonadota > Gammaproteobacteria > Pseudomonadales > Moraxellaceae > Agitococcus. The sequence goes on from DDBM01000150.1 coordinate 6,995, forward strand.
TGCGGCCAAAATGTCCCATATCGGCATATAATGCTTCACCACCTGTGACGGTTAACACGACTGCGCCTAAGGTAATAAAAGCGACCGTAGGTTGGTTGACAATAAATTGTACTGCCCAAAAGGGGTTGATTAAATGCAGCACAGCAGGGTATTGGGCAATGTTAATCACACCTAGTATGCCTAGTGCGCTAAACCACAACAGCATAACAGGGCCAAAGAGTTTACCCACCGAGCTTGTGCCATGTCGTTGAATGACAAATAAAGACACTAATACGCCAATAGTGATAGGAATAACATAGGGGTCAAATACAGGCGTAATAAGCTTTAAGCCTTCTACGGCCGACAACACCGAAATAGCAGGGGTAATAATACCATCACCAAAAAACAGTGCCGCCCCAAATAAGCCAATACTCACCAAGGTTATGCGTTGCCAAGGGCTAATATTTTGATTACGCAGACTTAATGCGAGCAAGGCCATGATGCCGCCTTCGCCATTGTTGTCGGCACGCATAATAAAGGCAATATATTTAATCGAGACAATTAAGGTAATAGACCAAAAAATAACGGACAACAAACCTAAGATATTAGCGTGTGTAATGGCTAATCCATGACTAGCATGAAAGCATTCCTTGAGCGCGTATAAAGGGCTAGTACCAATATCCCCAAAGACTATGCCTAATGCCCCGAGTGTTAACATATGTATTGGGGTTTGCTGGCTATGTGGTTGACTCATAAATAAAACTCTCTACCTACGCTAATGAGGTAATAAGCATTAGGGGATAATAAGTGCGTAGTGTAACACTGCTTTATTGAGCCAAAAAATAAAAATAATTTTGATTTTTAAAGAGAAGTACGATATTCTTGCGCGCCTTGTTAGTCTATAACAAGATTGGTGAGATGGCCGAGTGGTTTAAGGCGCACGCCTGGAAAGCGTGTGTACGTTAATAGCGTACCGAGGGTTCGAATCCCTCTTTCACCGCCAAATTTTAAAAGCCCCAACACTTAACTGTGTTGGGGCTTTTTTTTGCGTTAAAAATAAATTCAGTCATTAGGCATTTTTAGCAATCATGTCATGTAAAACTTCGCTGGCAAACGCGATACGGTCGGCACCATTTGACATATGCCTATAAACTTCGCGTCGTTTAAGAATTTCTAAAACAAAACCCACGCTTGAGGCAATCGCTTGGTCTTGCACACTTTTATTTTCTGAAGCAATCAAAACAGTTAAGGCAGCAGCGTCTAAACGCTGTGCATCGGTAAGGGTTTGCACATAATGAGACGGGTCAAATAACTCAGCTAATGCCTTACGGTAGATTTTTTCGGTGGTTCGTTCGGTTTTGTGGGCTTTTATTGCATCTGCTTCTGCGGCTAAGGGTTGTTTTTTAAGTTTTGCAAATCCTTGAGTTAAAGCGTGCATTCCTTCATTCATTAGTTGCGCCATTGCTAAAGTGTGCTCATCTGGCTTTAGTCCCAAAACCTGCATTTCTTTAACGGTTGTTTTGGCATAGTTTAATATATCGTCAATCGCAGCAAAGGCACGATAAATATCCTCTCTGTCCATTTGGGTCGAAAAAGCACGATGTAGTTTATCTAAGTGGTGTAGTTTAAGTTGGTCGCCTTGATGCTCCAACTCTTTGACTTTATTAGCCGACTCTGCATTATTGGTTTTCATAAAGTCAACTAATGCCGCTGTTCCATTTTCAACTAAACGACATTGTTCGTTAATTAATTCATAAAAATCAACAGTAGGTGGAAATACACGCTCAATTAAACGCTTTAGTAGTGGAGGTTTTGGGGAGTTGCTCAAGTCGTACCTCGTAAAATAATTAAATAAGAGAATTTACAATAGAATAAATGGCGCAAGCCAAAGCCGCCGCACAAGGTAAGGTTAACACCCATGTTAATAAGATTTCTTTAGCTTTTGCCCAATGCACTGCCCGAGGATGTTCGGATGCCCCAATGCCCATAATGGCGGTACTCACCACATGTGTTGTAGAGACAGGCCCACCAAATAAAGAAGCAGCAAAAATCACCCCTGCCGAGGTTAATTGGGTATTAAGCCCATGTAAGGCTCGTAGTTTATAAATGCCAAAACCCACTGTGCGTACAATGCGCCATCCGCCTAACATGGTGCCAATTGTCATAGATAATGCGCTAAGAATGATGACCCACATAGGCACGCTAAACTCGTTAATATAACCCGCCAAAAACAAGCACAAGGTAATAATGCCCATGCCTTTTTGAGCATCATTTGCGCCATGAGAAAATGCCAAGGCACTGGCTGTTAGCCACTGGCCATGTTTTAAATGAATATTAACCTCAGGGGTCGCACTACGAAGTAAAAACAGCATAAAACGATGTAGTATAAAGCCTGCTATAAAACCAATAATGGGTGAAATCAATAATGCAGCAAGCACTTTAACAACCCCCTCAAAATGTCCTTGTTTTAAGGCATCAATACCCCATACCACATCTTGGCTTCCAGAACTCAGCATAACAACACCTGTTAAGCCGCCAACTAACGCATGTGAGGAGGAGGAGGGAATAGCCAACCACCATGTAATTAAATTCCATGCAATAGCTCCTGCCACACCACATAACACAATAATAAGCGCATCAACTTTGGGGAGTGATTGAATGTTAACAATACCACCAATGGTATCGGCAACGGCTGTTCCGCCTAATATAGGGCCTAATAAGGTAAAAAAAGCCACAATAACTACGGCCTGAGTAGGGTTCATTGCGCGTGATGCAATTAACGTGGCTAACATATTTGACGCATCATGAAAGCCATTGGTAAAGTCAAAAATAAGAACCAATAAAACCGCACCAATCAATAAGACAAATAAGGTGTTCAGATAATACCTCTAGTAAGAATGCAGTCAGCTGATTGCAAAGGTAGGTATGGTCATTTTTTTGCAAGATGACGTATGATTGATGACTATTTTAGCGGCTTAGACTTCTAAAGTATTGGCATCAATGCCTATAATCAACATTAAATTATTAACAATCAGTTATCCGTCTTTAATTTGTTATATTGTTGGTCTTTTAAAATTCGCATTCATCATCACATTTCGTTTGTAAAATGTGCCTGTGCGCTGCAATATCTACTAAAAACACCATAGCATCTGATTTTTGTTAGCAGATGGAGAAACGTTTAATGCTTACGCAGCTTTTTTATACACTTAGAAAATATCAAGTACCTGTTTCTATTCGAGAGTATTTAGATTTACTTAATGCCCTAGAGCAAGGTTTGGTTTTTGCTGACGGTGAAGAGTTTTATCGTTTGGCGCGTATTTGTTTAATAAAAGATGAAAAACATTTTGATAAGTTTGACCGTGCGTTTAAAGATTTTTTTGATGGTGTAGAAAGTATGGCTAATCCTTTAGCCAATGCTGCGATTCCAGACGACTGGTTGCGTAAAGAAATCGAAAAAAACTTATCTCCCGAAGAACTTGCTCAAATCGAAAAAATGGGTTCACTCGAAAAACTCATGGAAGAATTTGAAAAGCGTATGCAAGAGCAGCACAAGCGCCATCAGGGCGGCAATAAAATGGTAGGTACAGGCGGTACGTCACCGTTTGGAGCTTATGGTTCTAACCCTGAGGGTATTCGTTTGGCGGGGCCGTCGCGTAACAAAACTGCCGTCAAAGTATGGGAAAAACGCGAATTTAAAAATTTAGATGATTCAATAGAGTTAGGCACACGCAATTTACAAGTGGCGTTACGACGTTTGCGTCGTTTTGCACGTCAAGGTGTAGAAGATGAGTTAGACATTGCCGATACCATTAAATCAACCGCACACAAAGGCGGCTTATTAGATATTAAATTAGTTGCCGAGCGAAAAAACCGCATCAAAGTGCTGATTTTTTTTGATGTGGGCGGCTCAATGGATCCGCATATTGAGGTTTGTGAGTCGTTGTTTTCGGCTGCGCGTAGCGAATTTAAGCATTTACATTACTTTTATTTTCATAATTTTATTTACGAAAGTGTATGGCAAGATAATAATCGCCGTTGGTCGGAGCGTTTGCCCGTTTGGGATATTATCCATAAGTATGGTAATGATTATAGAGTAATTTTTGTAGGTGATGCCACGATGTCGCCTTATGAAGTGTTATCGGCAGGTGGTTCAGTAGAGCATTTTAATGAAGAATCAGGTGCGGTTTGGATGCAGCGTTTAACACAGCACTTTCAAAAAGTGGTGTGGTTAAATCCAGAGCCAGAACGTGCATGGCAGCATACACAATCTATTGTGCATGTTCGTAAGTTGTTAGAAGAGCACATGTATCCGCTAACCCTAAATGGTTTAGAGGCCGCAACCAAGTATTTAAGCAAATAAACACAATAACAAATATCATCGCCAATGCTTGATTTTACCAGGCAAGGCTATTAAGGAGAGTGCGATGAGTGGTAATTTTCGGTGGTTTTTACGCTTTATTATTTATATCCCTTTGGTAATTGCCTTGTTTTTTAGTTTAACCTATAGCTATGTCACATCTAAGTTCGAACAAAACTTTAGTAGTTGTTTGGCTCAAATTCCTATTAGTGCACAAAATAAAGCCCCACGTGATGTTGCCGCCTTTGTGGGTTGCCTCAAAAGTAAAGGCAATTTTTTTACTAGTAAAATTATGCGCGAAGAGCGTTTATATCAATATGCACAGCCCAAAATGCAATGTGAATTTATTGGCAAATGGCATGTGTCCGAAGGCTACAAAGAGTATTGGTTAACCATTGAGCCAAATAGTCATTTTTTTATAGAACCTATGCTNNGAATATAAAATTGAATGGTTAAGTGACAAACATTTTATGTTGTCTAATATTCTAACCGATAAACAAGTTTTTTTCTTTAGGCATACGCCCTTAGATGCAAGTTGCCAAGACAATGTATCGCAAAAATAGTGAGCCAGTATGAGTCGTAATTTGCGTGTGTTTTTAAGTGTGGCTTTTTGGATTCCGTTTTCTTGGTTTGTATGGTCTTTTTTTAAAGGTTATGCCCATACCAAGTTGCTGCAAAGTATGGAAGTTTGTGGTCAGGTGATGGGTATTTCTTTGGGCGAAGCCATAGATAAAAAAAATGTCGCTTCGTTTGTGATGTGTTTAAAACAACGTAATAATGCCGTTGTATGGTGGTATTTAGACCCAGAGCGATTGTATCAAATGGTACAGCCTCACACGCCTTGCCAATGGGTTGGGCGTTGGCAAGCCAAGCGCGGTGATAATTTGTCGTTTGCGATTGAGCTGACAGCTTATGGTGATTTTAAGATTGATGACAAAAGCCTAGAAAGTAAACTGCCTCAAAATGAGGATTCCTATCAAGGCATATGGAGTAGCCCAAGCCTTGACCATATTTTATGGTTTAGTAATGGACGTTTGTGGCCTATTGATGACAATAAAGTGGAGTGGCTTAATTCTGACCAACTGGTGATTGAGGAGCTAAACGGCATAAAAACCTATTATCAACGTATTTCGTCGCGCGTACCAAATTGCCCATCTTACCCTTGAAGTTGGCTTACTAAACCCCATGTTGAAGGACATTACACTCATATTATTTAGAGGAGTCCTTTAACATGACTGATACCGCACAAAAAGAAACCTTAGGCTTTCAAACAGAAGTTTCTAAACTTTTGCATTTAATGATTCATTCGCTCTATAGCAACCCCGAAATTTTCTTGCGTGAACTGATTTCTAACGCTTCCGATGCCGCNNATGAATCGCACCGAGGTCATCGAAAACTTAGGCACGATTGCACGTTCGGGTACATCTGAGTTTGTTAGTAATTTAACAGGCGACCAAAAGAAAGATGCACAACTCATTGGTCAATTTGGCGTGGGTTTTTACTCTTCTTTTGTGGTCGCGCAACGGGTTGAAGTATTAACACGTCGTGCAGGTGATGACGCAAGTGCAGGCGTAAAGTGGGAGTCTGAGGGCGAAGGCGCGTTTAACGTAGAAGCAATTGAAAAAGCCGACCGTGGTACAACCATTATTTTACATTTACGTCCTACTCAAGAAGAGTTTGCTGATGCCTACCGCTTAAAAAACATTATTCATAAATATGCCGAACACATTGCGATTCCTGTGTGTATGCGTGAGCAAAAGTGGACAGAAGAAGGCAAAGAAGAAGTAGGTGATTACGAAACTGTCAACAAAGCGGCTGCCTTATGGACTCGCCCACGTAATGATATTTCAGATGACGAGTATCAAGGTTTTTACAAGCATATTTCTCACGATTACGACAACGCTTTAGCGTGGAATCACAACAAAGTTGAAGGCAAACTCGAATATACTTCATTGTTATTTGTGCCTAAACGTGCGCCACAAGATTTATATCAGCGCGATGGTGTGCGTGGTTTAAAACTGTATGTGCAACGTGTCTTTATTATGGACGATGCCGAACAGTTTTTGCCGATGTACTTGCGTTTTATCAAAGGTATTGTGGACTCCAACGACCTGCCATTAAACGTATCGCGTGAGTTGTTACAAGCGGGTAAAGTCGTTGACAGCATGAAGTCAGCGTTAACACGTCGTGCCTTAGATATGTTAAGCAGCATGATTGAAAGCAAGCCTGAAGATTATGCGGTTTGCTGGGCGCAATTTGGTAGCGTGTTAAAAGAAGGCGTAGCCGAAGACCAAGCCAACCAAGATAAAGTCTTAAAATTATTACGTTTTGCCTCAACACAATCGGGTGATGCGCTTGAATCTGTAGCGTTGGCAGATTATGTGTCACGCATGAAAGAAGGCCAAGAGAAGATTTATTATTTGACTGCCGAAAGTTTTACCGCCGCAAGCCAAAGTCCGCATTTAGAAGTGTTTCGTAAAAAAGGCGTAGAAGTGTTGTTGTTAACCGACCGTTTAGACGAATGGTTAATGACTCATTTAACAGAGTTTGACGGNNGAAGACAAAAAAGCCGAAGAAGCCTTGCAAGAAAGCAGTCAGCCTTTGGTTGAGCGTTTACAAGGTATTTTGGGTGACAAAGTGCAAGCGGTTAAAGCAACACAACGTTTAACCGATTCACCTGCGTGTTTGGTGCGTAGTCAATACGATTTAGGTGCGGCAATGCGTCAAATGTTAGAAGCGAGTGGCCAAAAACTACCCGAATCTAAACCAACCCTCGAAATTAACCCGAGTCATCCGTTAATGGCGCGTTTAAATAGCACCACCGATGATAGTCGTTTTGAGTCTTTAGCGTTAGTCGTCCTTGACCAAGCAACCTTGGCCGAAGGCAGCACCTTAGCTGACCCAGCCGCTTATGTTAAACGCTTAAATAGCTTGTTGATGGAATTGGCGTAAATTAGGTTTCGACTCCGCTCAACCAACATACGTCCCCTGAGCGGAGTCGAAGGGTATCCACAAATTGTCATGTACATAGGGCGCAATGCGCCCTTTATTTTGCCTAAACAATCTGATTTTGTTATCTTGTTTTAATACTCAAATTTTTGATGGATTAACTATGACAACGGCTAAACCGCGTGTTGCTATTTTAGGTGGTGGAAGTTTTGGTACGGTCATTGCTAACTTAGCGGCTAGTAATGGTTGTTTAACGACACAATGGTTGCGTGATGTCGAGCTAGTTGCCGAAATGCAGGCCACGCACGAAAATACCCGTTATTTAAAGGGCTTTAGTTTGCACCCTGATTTGCAATTTAGTACCGATTTAGGTCAAGCAGTCAGTGAAGCAGACTTGGTTTTTGTGGCTATTCCAAGTAAAGGTTTTAGGCAGGTGGTACAAGCCGCTAAGCCGTTTTTACAGCCCAAACAAATGCTAATTAGCATGACCAAAGGCATAGAGGCAGGGACATTCTCTTTAATGAGTCAAATTATTAGAGAAGAAGTACCCGATGCGCGTTTAGGGGTTTTAAGTGGGCCTAATTTAGCCAAAGAAATTGCCGCTAAAATGCCCGCAGGTACAGTGATTGCCAGTTTAGACCCCGAATTACGTGCCCTTGCACATCAAGTGTTAGCGTGTACATATTTTAGAGTGTTTGCCAATACCGATATTTATGGTGTTGAGTTAAGTGGTGCGCTCAAAAATATTTATGCTATTGCGACAGGCATGGCACAAGCACAAAAAGTGGGTGAAAACACGCGCAGTATGCTATTAACACGCGCCTTAGCCGAAATGAGTCGTTTTGCGGTGCAGTTGGGTGCAAACCCGTTAACCTTTTTAGGTTTGGCAGGCGTAGGTGATTTATTTGCTACCTGTAGTTCACCTTTAAGCCGAAATTATCAGGTGGGTTTTGCATTAGGTTCGGGTAAAAAATTAGCCGATATTATTGCCGACTTAGAGCAAACCGCCGAAGGCATTAACACCATTCAACAAGTTAAACAACAAGCCGATAAACTGGGTGTTTATATGCCTATTGTGTCGGGCTTATATGACATTATTTATAATGAACGGCCTATTATTGAGGTGGTTGCTAACATGATGGATAGTGGCCAACGTAGTGATGTAGAATTTGTTTTACCCAATCGGTGAATATGATGAATATAATTTTAATACGTCATGGCCAAGCTGAGTCATTTGCCAGTGATGATGCCAGTCGAATGTT
>DDBM01000150.1:15654-16197 GCA_002333125.1 Moraxellaceae bacterium UBA2032
TAGGTAAGGTGATTGCGCGTTTTGTGCCAACCGTTTAAGCATTTTTTGTTGGTTTCGACTCCGCTCAACCAACAAAAAATGCACCCTGAGCGGAGTCGAAGGGATATTTTTAAGAAGTCATAATACGTCTTAAATGAATACCTTCGATACTACAAAAATTAGCACGAATACCGCGTCGTTCAAATTCATTACGAATTTCTTCAATGACAATTTTTTCGACCTCGCCTTCAACATCGGCTACAATTTTGCCAAGCATGGCAGTTAAAGGGCCGCGATGTTCTTTAACTAATTCGTCTAAGTTAGTGATTTCTATAGTAATCATGGTAAATGTAGTCAATATATAAATGCAGTGTTTAATCTTAGCACGCTTCTTTTTATCTGTCGCTAATTGCCAATCACATCGCGCCATATTTGATGTCCTACTTGGTCAAAATGGCGTGTCATTTCAACAAAGGCATGACGTGCTTTTACATCTACCAAAGGTTCGGGTAATAAAGGGTCAAACACCACCTGTTTAATGGCTTTGCTGCCTAATACAAAAGA
>DDBM01000080.1 GCA_002333125.1 Moraxellaceae bacterium UBA2032
GTTTTATATTGTACTGCTTTTTTTTACCTATTTAACCACACAAAAAACAAGGAAATAGTCCATATTTTTGTGATATACGTTATTAAATGACTGCCGCACTTATTTTCTGGAGTATCGTAAGGAATCGATAAATGGTGATGATTAGACCGAAAAAAACCACTCAACTAAGCCATCAAATTGTGCTTATTTTGCTTATCAAATGCTGTCTGTTATGGATTCTTTGGCACTACTCATTTTCTCATCCTGTCGCGCAACACATGAAAGTTGACGACAGCCGTATTCAACAGCAATTTTTCTCACCTTCCCTTCCTGCCTCATCCTCACCTAAGGAGTTAAAACCATGAATGAAGTGGTTGAACTGTCGCGAATGCAATTCGGGGCAACCGCTCTGTTTCATTTTCTTTTTGTGCCGTTAACACTGGGTTTATCGTGGATTTTGTTTATTTGTGAAGCGACCTACGTTATGACAGGTCAACAAATTTACAAAGATATGACCCAGTTTTGGGGAAAATTATTTGGTATCAACTTTGCGATGGGCGTAACGACAGGCCTAACGCTTGAATTTCAATTTGGCACCAACTGGGCGTATTACTCACATTATGTCGGCGATATTTTTGGTGTCCCGTTAGCGATTGAAGGCTTGATGGCATTCTTTTTAGAGTCCACGTTTGTCGGTTTGTTTTTCTTTGGTTGGGACAGACTGTCAAAAATCCAACATTTAGGCACTACGTTTTTAGTGGCTGTTGGTTCTAATTTATCGGCATTATGGATTTTAGTCGCTAATGGTTGGATGCAAAACCCTGTTGGCGCTGAATTTAATTACGTCACCATGCGTATGGAACTCACTAGCATGGTCGATGTTTTTTTTAATCCTGTCGCGCAAGTGAAATTCATTCATACCGTTGCCGCTGGTTACGTCACTGCTTCGATGTTTGTCTTAGGGATTTCGGCACTTTATTTACTCAGAGCGCGTGATGTCGGTTTTGCGTTGCGCTCCTTTGCCATTGCCGCCAGTTTTGGTTTAGCGTCAGTGTTATCGGTAATTGTGTTGGGTGATGAGTCGGGTTATACCGTCGGTGAAGTGCAAAAAGTCAAAATTGCAGCGATTGAATCCGAATGGGAAACACAAAAAGCCCCTGCGGCTTTCACCCTCTTTGGCATTCCCAACCAAGCGGAAGAACGTACCGATTACGCGGTAAAAATTCCCTATGCCTTAGGTTTAATTGCCACACGCTCCCTTGACCAACAAGTAACGGGCTTAAAAGACCTGAAAATTGAACATGAAGCCAAAATTCGTGATGGCATGATTGCTTACGGGGTTTTGCTGAAACTAAAAGCAGGTGAAAATACGCCTGAAATTCGTGCCGCTTTTGAGCAACACAAAGCCAATTTGGGTTATGGCTTATTGTTAAAAAAATATACCGCTAACGTCACTGATGCTACTGAAGCACAAATCAAACAAGCGACAAACGATACCATTCCTAAAGTTGCACCCTTGTTTTGGTCATTTCGGATTATGGTGGGTTTAGGCTTTCTGTTTTTGTTTATTTTCGCCGCCTCGTTTTGGTTTTTATCGACCAAGAATCTTGCCCCCCAGCGCTGGTTATTATGGCTATGTGTTTATGCGATTCCTTTACCGTGGGTGGCTGCGGAAATGGGCTGGATTGTTGCAGAATATGGCCGTCAACCGTGGACCATTAGTGGCATTTTGCCTACCCATTTATCCGTATCGCAGTTAGATAAAAGCCAAATTTATTTCAGCATGATTGGCTTACTGACGATTTATAGCTTCTTATTCGTCATTGAAATGTATTTGATGATTAAGTACATCCGTTTAGGCCCTGCGAGTTTACAGACAGGCCGTTATGATGGCGAAGAAAACGTCGCTTTAGCCCATCAAGGAGCTGACCATGTTTGATTATGAAACGCTTAAATTTGTCTGGTGGTTATTGATTGGCGTACTGTTTATTGGCTTTATTGTCATGGATGGTTTTGATTTAGGGGTCGCGTCTCTACTACCTTTTATCGCTAAAACCGATGAAGAACGCCGTGTTGCTCTCAATACTGTTGGCGCAACGTGGGAAGGCAATCAAGTGTGGTTAGTGACCGCAGCTGGTGCGCTATTTGCCGCTTGGCCATTAGTCTATGCGGCCTCATTTTCGGTGTTATATATTCCCTTAATGTTAGTGTTGTTTGCGCTATTTTTTCGTCCAGTGGGTTTTGACTATCGCAGTAAATTAGACAACCCAAAATGGCGTAATGCGTGGGATTATGCTTTGTGTTTTTCGGGGGTATTACCATCTATTTTATTTGGTGTCGCTGTCGGTAACTTATTTGTCGGCCTGCCTTTTCAATTTAACACGGCCATGCAAGTCAGTTATGGCGGTAGTTTTTTTGATTTACTGAAACCATTCCCGTTATTTTGTGGTGTCGTTTCTTTGGTGATGATTGCCACTCACGGAGCAACCTATCTACAACTGCGTAGTATCGGTAAAGTCGCGGAACGAGCACGATTAGTGGCGATTGGCGGAGGTATTTCAACAGCCTCATTATTTGCATTGGGCGGCTTAATTGTCAGCCACGTTGCTGGTTTTACCGTAGTCGATCAAGGCGACACCAATGGTGTGTTAACCCCCTTTATGAAACACGTTGTTGTCACTGAAGGTGGCTGGTTACACTTTTTATCGGTCTATCCCATACTCTGGTTAGTGCCAATAACAGGCATTGTCGCGGCGTTATTAAGTAGTTTTGCTTCATGGAAAAATTGGCATTGGGTCGCTTTTATCAGTAGTGCCAAAACCTGTGGTGCGATTGTAGCCACTGCTGGTATTGCCTTATTTCCCTTCGTATTACCATCGTCGATTGATGCCAATAGTAGCTTAACGCTATGGGATGCAACGTCTAGCCANNACAGTATGTGGTATTTTAGTTGGGTTTTAGGTTTAGGTTTGGCTCTGTGTTTTAGCATTTTAAATGCGATGTATTTAGAGTCGAACTATGCCTTCGGTCGTCGCAATGAAGAAACATCGAAACAACGATTTGAAGAGTATAAAAACAAGTAGGGGCGAATTTATTCGCCATTAGCGGTTAAAACCACCCGCCCCTACAGACATAAAAAAAGCGTACCGAAGTACGCTTTTTTTATGCTAAAACTAAATTAGTTCTTAGTTTTATCGACGATTTGATTGGCTTTAATCCAAGGCATCATCGCGCGTAATTTCTCACCCGTAACTTCGATTGGATGTTCAGCATTTAAACGTCTTTTTGCTGTCATTTCAGGATAGTTGGTCATCCCTTCCAAAATGAAACGTTTCGCATATTCGCCTGATTGAATATTTTTCAACGCTTGGCGCATCGCTGCACGGCTTTCTTCGTTAATGACTTTAGGGCCAGTGACGTATTCGCCATATTCCGCATTGTTGGAAATGGAGTAGTTCATGTTGGCAATGCCGCCTTCGTACATCAAATCAACAATCAACTTCAATTCGTGCAAGCATTCGAAATAGGCCATTTCTGCTGGGTAGCCCGCTTCGGTCAAGGTTTCAAAACCCATTTTCACGAGTTCAACAGCACCGCCACACAATACGGCTTGTTCGCCGAATAAATCAGTTTCGCACTCGTCACGGAAAGTTGTTTCGATAATACCTGAACGACCGCCACCAATTGCCGAAGCATAAGACAAGCAAATTGCTTTAGCGATGCCTGAGGCATCTTGATGAACAGCGATTAAGTCTGGAACACCACCACCGCGCACGAATTCTGAACGTACAGTGTGACCTGGTGCTTTTGGCGCAATCATCACAACATCTAAATCTTTTCTTGGTACTACTTGATTAAACAAAACCGAGAAGCCGTGGGCAAAAGCCAACACTGCACCTTGTTTAATATTCGGCTCGATTTCGTCTTTGTATAACGCCGCTTGAAATTCATCTGGTGTCAAAATCATCACCACGTCTGCGCTAGCAACGGCTTCGGCAACTTCTTTTACCACTAAACCTGAGTTTTTCGCTTTAATTACCGAAGTAGAATTAGCGCGCAAACCGACAACAACATCAACACCTGAATCTTTTAAGTTGTTGGCATGAGCATGGCCTTGTGAGCCGTAACCAATGATGGCAACTTTTTTGCCACGGATGATGGATAAATCGGCATCTTTA
>DDBM01000270.1:0-2036 GCA_002333125.1 Moraxellaceae bacterium UBA2032
GTTATCGGCATTGATTAAGCCTGCAAAAGAAAAGTTAGTTAAGCTGGCTAAGTTAATTGTGCCACCATTTTTTACAATATCAGCGACACGAATTTCTTCACTAAAGCCTGTATATGCACGGGCATCGCCTTCGTTGGCAGTTACCACATAAGTTTTGCCATTAAAGTCGTAAGCAGCAATAGAGTCGGGTTGATACATCCCCCAAACTGGCCATGTTCTAATGTTAATCGCTTTGTCCTTGTCGCTGGCATCTATTTCGTTGCCTGCAACACCATAGTTTTTAAAGCCTAAGGCGGTAATTTTGCTTACTTGGCCTGTGGTTAAGTTAATTGTTGCTAGGGCGTTGTTTTCTTGTAAGCTCACCCATGCGGTTTTGCTATCGCTTGATACAGCAATGTATTCGGGTTCTAAGTCTTGAGCCACGCTGGCGTTAGGGCCAAAAATACGCACTGTACTTGGTAGTTCGGCAGCACGACTAGCACCTACATTAAAGTCATTAAAACGTACCTGAGTTACGTTTGCTTGGGTTAAGTTGCTAAAGCCTGCACTGACATTAATAATGCTTACGCTACCTTCTGGGTCGATATTATAGTCATCGTTAGGTTCGCCTTCGTTAGCAACCACGACCTGTTTGCCGTCAGGCGTAAAGGTTAGCATATCGGGCAAAGAGCCTACTTCAACAGCAGATAAAAATGATTTATCACTGGCCTGATAAAAAGCCACATAACCGTTATTGGTTTTAGGATTGGCCTCTACGGCAACGGCAACAATGCCGTTATGTACAGATACACTGTTAGCCGCGCCAAGTTGACTTACATCGGTTACAGAGGCTAAAGCATTTTTAATATCATTGGCGAGTTTTAAGCTGCTTGTTTTGTGAGGGTTAGAAACGGCGGATACATCTAACACATCAATCTCGCCCGATAACGCATTGACGACAAAGGCTTGTTTAGTGCTAGGGTCATAACTAACAATTTCGGCGGCACTTTGGGCAAATTGGCCACTTTCGTAGCGTCCTATAAGCGATAAACTAATGGTGTTACGACTGGCATCTAAACCATTAGTTCCGTTGCTACCATTAATGCCATTAATGCCATCGTCATTACAGCCAACTAATAAGCTCAGTAGTGCGACAGTTAATGCAGATTTTTTAAAGGTGTGAGTCATGTACGTATCCTAAAGTAGCTGAAGTCAAGATGTGTGACCACTTTAAGACCAAAATATGACGAAGCGATGACATGATTTTTTTTAAGCTGACCTAAAAAAACATACCCACCAAGCAAAAAAAAGCGTAAAAACATGGGGGTATATTTTAAAAGAATCTTATGTTTGTCCCTGTCTAAATGTTTTAAATTTTAACAATCAAGGAGTTTTGATATGTCTATTGATACCGTATTACACGAAAACCGCGTATTTGCGCCAAGTGCCGACTTTGTGGCTCAAGGTAATGTGTCTGGTTTGGCGGCTTATCAAGCCTTATGCCAAGAAGCCGAAGATGATTACGAGGGGTTTTGGGCGCGTTTGGCGCGCGAAAATTTAACGTGGAAAAAGCCCTTTACCCAAGTATTAGATGACAGTAATGCCCCGTTTTATCATTGGTTTGCCGATGGCGAAATGAACGTTTCGTATAACTGTTTAGACCGTCATTTACCCAATTTGGCGCATAAAATTGCCTTAATTTTTGAGTCCGATAACGGCACAGTTAATAGAGTGACTTATGCCGAGTTGCATCGCATGGTGTGTCAATTTGCTAACGGCTTAAAAAGTTTGGGTGTGCATAAAGGCGAGCGAGTTATTATTTATATGCCCATGAGCATCGAAGCAGTAGTTGCGATGCAAGCCTGTGCGCGGATTGGCGCGATTCATTCGGTGGTGTTTGGTGGTTTCTCGGCCAAAAGTTTGCAAGAACGGATTATTGATGCCAAAGCCAAATTAGTGATTACCGCTAATGGTGGTGTGCGTGGCGGTAAAATTGTTCCCTTAAAAGCAACCATTGATGAGGCACTCGATTTAGGTGGTTGTGATTGTGTTGAACG
>DDBM01000270.1:2044-11749 GCA_002333125.1 Moraxellaceae bacterium UBA2032
GGCTTTTTGTTGGGTGCAATCATCACCATGAAGTGGACGTTTGACCACAAGCCCGACGATATTTTTTGGTGTACCGCAGACGTAGGTTGGGTGACAGGTCATAGCTACGTGGCTTATGGCCCTTTAGCGGTGGGCGGCACACAAATTATTTTTGAGGGGATTCCTACTTATCCTGATGCGTCACGTTTTTGGCAAATGATAGAAAAACACCGCGTTACTACTTTTTATACCGCACCCACAGCGATTCGCTCTTTAATTAAACTCGGTGGCGATTTACCTAAACAATATAATTTGTCGTCGTTGCGTTTGTTGGGTTCGGTGGGTGAGCCAATCAACCCCGAAGCATGGATGTGGTATCACCAAGTAGTCGGCGGTGGTCGTTGCCCGATTGTGGATACATGGTGGCAAACCGAAACAGGTAGCCACATGATTACGCCTTTACCTGCGGCGATTGCGACCAAACCGGGTTCGTGTACCTTGCCTATTCCGGGTATTATGGTCGATATTGTGGATGAAGTAGGCGAGCCTGTAGAAAAAGGCAAAGGCGGTATGTTGGTTATCAAAAAACCATTCCCCTCACAAGTACGCACGCTTTGGAATGACCCAGAGCGATTTAAGTCGGCTTATTTTCCTCAAGAATTGGGTGGCGTGTGTTATTTGGCAGGAGACTCCGCGCATCGTGATGTAGATGGTTATATTTGGATTATGGGGCGTATTGATGATGTGTTAAATGTCTCTGGCCATCGTTTAGGCACAATGGAAATCGAATCGGCGTTAGTGGCTAATCCAAAAGTGGCCGAAGCGGCGGTGGTGGGTCGTCCTGATACCATTAAGGGCGAAGCCGTGGTTGCCTTTGTGGTATTAAAAGGCGCAAGACCCAAAGGTGCAGAAGCGAAAGCCTTAATTGCTGAGTTGCGTGATTGGGTTGCCAAAGAAATTGGTGCGATTGCCAAACCTGATGATATTCGTTTTGGCGATAATTTGCCCAAAACCCGTTCGGGTAAAATTATGCGTCGTTTGTTGCGTTCGATTGCAAAAGGCGAGCGTATTACTCAAGATATTTCTACCCTAGAAAATCCAGCGATTTTGGCACAATTGCAAGAGGCGGTTTGATGTTGAGGCTGACGCATTTTTTGAAATTATCGCGTAAGTCTTAAAGTAGGGGCAGACCGATGTGTCTGCTCTGTCCTTGTGGTTGAAAAATTGTTAATTAAATCAGTAGCCTGTATGTAGCGTAGCGAAATACGGGGTAAATTTTACCCGTATTGCATGCAACGAACACATGCTACACCGCCACAAATTAGAGATAAATTAATATGGAAGTTAAAGCCTATTTTATTGATATTCATAAAGTGATTATCAAACAACTTGAATTGGCTAATTCGCAAATAAATGTTGCAGTAGCATGGTTTACAGACAAAGAAATTTTTGATGTTTTGTGTAAAAAAGCACAAAGCGGCATAAAAGTATCGTTGGTTTTGGTGGGCGATGACATTAATTGTGGGGCTGGTAGGCTTAATTTTGTTCGGCTTGAAAACTTGGGTGCAAAGGTCACTTTTTTACCCACGGGTAGCCAAGATACACCGCTGATGCACCATAAGTTTTGTGTGATTGATAGCAAAACCGTGATTACAGGCTCTTATAACTGGANNTTTGCCAGTAAATACTTACATGTGTTTGAAGAGTTGTGCATTCGCGTAGGTCAAGGAGGCCAAAAAGCGGCTAGTTTAATGAGTGCCGATGCGGTTAAACGACGATTAGAAATGATTCGTAATTTAATATTATTGGGTGATTATGAAGATGTAAACGCTCAAATTATTAAATTAAAGCCTGTTGCNNATAAAGGGCAATATCAAGAAGCATTAGAGCTTATTCATGCTTATTTAAGCAAACTGACTGCGTTAATAACCATCGAAGACCAAGAAGTTCCGCGCTTGCAATTTCAATTACAAATTTTAGAGCTTCGTTTAGAGTCATTAAGTAACGAAAAAGCAGAGTTAGAACGCTGTTTAATTGTTTTTAATAGGCGGCATGACGAGGTATTAGGCGATTTAATTAAAAATGTGTTACAGGCTCGTGCCGAATATGCGCGTTTAATGTTTGACATGAAACAAAAGGAGCTTGAGCAAGAAGCTATTCAAAGTGAAAAAGTGCAAGAAGAAGCCAAAGCAGCCGAGGAAAAAGCCGAAGAAGCCGAACATACTTATCAGCAGTATTCGCAACAACATGAACAATTACAGTATGAGCAAGCGATTCCTGAATTAGATGCCCAACAAGAAAAAGAGTTAAAAACCTTATATCGTAAGGCTTGTAATTTGTGCCACCCTGATAAAGTGCCAGAAGATAATAAGCAACTTGCCCATGAAATTTTTGTTGAGTTGCAAGAAGCGTATAAAAGTAATGATATTGAGCAAGTGGCTAACATTTATGAGCGTGTTAAAAAGGGTGATTTTAAGCAAACACGCGCAAGCACTTTAACTAAAACCGAGATATTAAAGGCAGCGATTGCCGAAATTAAATATCAGCTTGATAAGTTGCTAACTGAGTTACAGGTATTACAAACAAGTCAGGCGGTGCAGTTAATGCAACGTGCAGGGAGTAATGAAGCAGATTGGCAGCACTATTTTGATGGGCAATATCGCTTATTAAAAAGTGAGTTAGAGCGTGTGAGTGAGCAGGTGCAGCAATTTATAAATGGAGAGGCATAATGACTGACAATAAAAATTTGGTGATTAGGTCAGAGCAGCATTTAATGGCGCAGGTTGAAGCTGCTAATACACGCTTGGCGATTAGTTCGCAGTTGACGCAGGATGTAGAGAGAAGACGGTTTGTGGAGATATTGAAAAGGATTGACAAAGAAGAGGCAGTGGCATTTCTTTCAGTGTATGCCTGTTTGAGTGATGAGTTGATAAATAAATATAAGAATTATTGGGGAGGGAATTATGAGGATGTGGATGATGACTCAACAGCACATTATTTCTTAGAGGAAAATAAAAATCTGATTTTGTCAATAGATTTACTTGAAAGATTTGAAGATAAGTGGAGTTGGGGTGTGTTATCAGGGAATGAAGCGTTGCCTTGGTCATTAGAGTTAATTGAAAGATTTGAAGATAAGTGGAATTGGCAGGAGTTATCAAACAATGAAGCGTTGCCATGGTCATTAGAGTTAATTGAACGATTTGAAGATGAGTGGCATTGGGGTTGGGGTTGGGCGCGCGGCTTAAATAATATAGGCTTATCAGGCAATAAAGCCTTGCCATGGTCATTAGCATTGATTGAACGGTTTAAAGATGAGTGGGATTGGCAGAGTTTGTCAGATAATGAAGCGTTGCCGTGGTCATTAGAATTGATTGAGCGATTTAAAGATAAGTGGGATTGTGAGAGTTTGTTAGGGAATAATGCCTTGCCATGGTCATTAGAGTTAATTGAACGATTTGAAGACAAGTGGAGTTGGCAGAGTTGGCAGAGTTTGTCAGGGAATAATGCCTTGCCATGGTCATTAGAGTTAATTGAACGATTTGAAGGTAAGTGGGATTGGGTGAGATTGTCAGGGAATGAAGCGTTGCCGTGGTCATTAGAGCTTATTGAACGGTTTGAAGATAAGTGGGATTGGTATAATTTGTCAGGGAATAAAGCGTTGCCGTGGTCATTAGAGCTTATTGAACGGTTTGAAGATAAGTGGGATTGGGAGAGATTGTCAGGGAATGAAGCGTTGTCGTTGTCATTAGAGCTTATTGAACGGTTTAAAAATAAGTGGCGTTGGGGTGCTTTATCATACAATGGTCTTTTGCCGTGGTCATTAGAGTTAATTGAACGATTTAAAAATAAGTGGTGTTGGGGTGCTTTATCATACAAAGGTCTTTTGCCGTGGTCATTAGAATTGATTGAACGATTTGAAGATAAGTGGAATTGGGAGAGATTGTCAGGGAATGAAGCGTTGCCGTGGTCTACAGAGTTAATTGAAAGATTTGAAGATAAGTGGAATTGGCAGGAGTTATCAAACAATGAAGCGTTGCCGTGGTCTACAGAGTTAATTGAAAAATATGAAAATATATGGAATTTAAAAAAAGTAGCAAAAAACTCTGGTGTATCTGGCTCTATAAAAACCATATTAATAGAGAGATTTCAAGAAGTTATAAATCGGGATATTATATTCAACCATGAAGGTGATTATAGATATAGTTTTGGGACTTTATCGGGTAATAAATTTTTAATATGGTCATCTAAGTTAATTGATGATTATAAAGATTATTGGGATTGGAATATTTTGTCAGATAATGATGCACTGCCTTGGTCATTAGATTTAATAGAGCGATTTAAAGATAGATGGGTGTTCGGTGACTCATACGTTGCTTGGGGGTATTGGAGTGGGAAGTCGATATATAAAGGATTGTCTGCAAGCAAGGTATTGCCATGGACAATAGAGTTAATTGAAAAATTCAAAGATTATTGGAACTGGAGTAAATTATCAGCTAATCAATATTTGCCATGGTCATTAACATTGATTGAAAAGTGCCTGAAATCTAAAGGACCGATTTATTTTATAGATGAGTATTATGATGAGTCTTGGCGCTGGGATGTTTTGGCCTTTAATCCCTCATTTATAGCCTGTTTGCCAAAACTATCATTTGAGGATATTGATGAAGTGATGAGTTATCATTTTCCGTTAACCCAAATATCAAAGCAATCAAATGATTTTGATGATGATTTGCCATTTTAGCAAGAGTGGCCTGTATGCAGCGTAGCGAAATACGGGATTAAATATATATAAAACAGATGCCGATTGCTTTGATTTTGCCTTGACATCCTCCCCACCCTCAAAGGGCGAGCAAGCAAGAGTAGCCTGTATGCAGCGTAGCGAAATACGGGATTAAATATATATAAAACAGATGCTTATTGCTTTGATTTTGCCATAAATCCCGTGTTACGTTTCACTTCACACGGGCTACATACTTCGCAAATTCTTAACACATAAGGATAAAGACCACCATGAGTGAAAAACTAAACGAAGACGCATTAACCGCCTTAAAAATAGCATTTTGTTATATGCCAAAAGCCATAGATGTTAACCGTTACGATCACGGTGAAAACTTTGAAAAAGTGCTGGCTGATATTACAACCGTGCGCGAAATGCTATTGTTGAATGACGTTGATCCTGAAGAAGTTTATGCTGAGATGAATCCTGATTCTGCCCCAAATTCTTGTTATTAAAGCAAGCCCGTATGCAGCACCGCGAAATGCGGGATAAATATATTCAAAAAAAACTTATCGCCTTGACTCTGCCATAAATCCCATGTTGCGTGCAACGAACACGGGCTACTTTATTTTGAAAATAAAACATATTTGTTTTATAGTGTGCTTGTCGCATTAAGGAACTAATCATGAAGTATAGCGAATTTGAGCGATGGTTAAAACGACAGGGTGTCGAAGTTATTAGGAATGGTAAAGGCTCGCACCGAATCGTTAAATTAGGTGACAAACAAACAACCTTTCCTTATCACGGCAGTGCGGAGATAGGTGAGGGACTTCGTAAAACCATCATCAAACAACTTGGCCTAAAGGACTAAGTTAAGTGAAGTGTATAGATTGAGTTTTAGCGTTACTCCAGCCATTTGCTACGTTATCTTGTTATGGGGCTTCGCCAGTTAGCGCAGTCGTTAGGATTTTATATTATATTGAGGTGAATTATGGAATATATCGTGACCTTAGAGCCTGATACTAATGGCTCTTATTTGGTGTTATGCCCTGATATTCCTGAAATGGTGAGTGTGGGTAATACCGTAGATGAGGCATTAAAAGAAGCCTTAGATGGGTTAGAAACTGCCTTTATGATTTATATGGATGACCGTAGAGCAATTCCAATGCCAACAGCAGCAAAAGCAGGGGATTATACGGTTCGTATTCCTGTCAAAGTGGCAGCTAAGGTTTTGTTGTTTAACGAAATGATTGCTCAAAAAGTAACTAAAGCAGAAATGGCGCGACGTTTAGATGGATTTCAAGCCTCTGCCGACCGTATTTTGAGTATCAAACATTCAACCAAGTTAGAGACCTTAGAGGCGGCTTTTGCGGTGTTAGGTAAGCATTTAGATTTGCACGTCGCGTAATCAACGTCTGCAACGCAAAACCCATCACCTTGATTCGATTTATAAATCGTGGGTTTCCTTCGTCAACCACACGCTACTATGATGTGGTTTTGTGCAAACAATAAAAATACAACTGTATATTTAATCAATAATCAGCCCAAAAAATGGTTTAGAATAACGGCAGTCCAAGCTATTTTTTAGGAAGTCCTCATGTCGCGCCAAAAGCAACTCTTAAACCAAGCACTCGCCCAAGCAGCCACCTATCAAGAGTGGTTGTCTGTAGCGCAAGCCTTAGATGAATATGATGGTTTGATGGACTGGCGCAGCAGCGATGCCTCGGCCTTTTTTCATGAAAAATTGATTCGTGACCATATACAACAAATGCAAGCCTTACGTCAAAGCAACGACTTTGAAAACTTAGCGGTGCTACTGCAAGAAAGTGTGTATCGTCATTTAGGCGAGTTAAACAACCCTGAGCTGTATCAATATGCGCGTTCTGGCACAAAACATATTGTGACCGAATATTTGGACGAAGTTGAGCAAGTGATGCGCACCTTGAGTGAGCAAAGCATTCCTAATATGTCCGAACAGCATAAGTTAGCTCTGTTTGAACAAGCCGAACGAATTTATGGTCGTCCTGCCTTAATGTTAAGTGGTGGCGCGGCTTTTGGTATTTATCATTTAGGCGTAACAAAAGCCTTGTGGGAGGCAAATTTATTACCCACCGTGTTAGCAGGCTCTAGCATGGGCGCGATTGTCGCGGCGGCGGTGTGTAACCGTAGCGATGCCGAGCTTGATGTATTTTATGCAGAGAAAATGGAGTCTATTCATCGTCAAGCCTTGCGTTGGCGTAGTCCTAAAGCCATGTGGCAAAAAGGTACGTTTATGGACGAACGTCAAGTATTTGACCATATTATTGCTAACGTAGGCAGTACCACCTTTGGGGAAGCCTATAAACGCAGTGGTCGAGTGTTAAATATTTCGGTGTCGCCGACGCGTACCCATCAAAAGCCTCGCGTGTTAAATTACCTCACTGCGCCCGATGTGTTAGTAGAATATGCCGCGCAAGCCTCGTGTGCCATTCCTGCTATTTTTCCGCCTGTGGCTTTACAAGCCAAACGCAGTAATGGTCAACAAGTGCCATACATGAGTACCGAAACATGGATTGACGGTACAGTGCATGGCGATTTGCCGCGTGAGCGTTTAGCACGGCTGCACAATGTTAATCAAACCATTGTTAGTCAGGCTAATCCGCATGTGATACCTTTTATTACCCACAAAAAACAACGCGGTATTAGAGCGGTTGGCAAACATGTGGTGTCGTCGTTGATTCATACCAGTAGCGCGGAGTTGTTGGATATTGGTCGCCATGTGTTACAAAAAACGCCTTTAAGCCCCTTACTCACACAGGCTCATGCAGTGGCTTCACAAAGCTATTTGGGTGATATTAATATTCAGTTTCCGTTTAGTCCTAAAGCCTATTTAAAGGTGATTGCTAACCCCAATGCCGCAGGATTGGCTAATTATATTCGTTTGGGCGAACAAGCAACGTGGCCACAAATTGCCATGATTAAAGATTTAACCCGTATTAGTCGCGTGTTTCCTGAGTGTGTGGCGGTGATTAAAGAGCGAATAGCCGCTGGTGTGACTTAAATTTACAGAATGTGCATTAGTTATGATTAAAGTCTTTGGTTGTTTATTGTCACTCCCTATAGCTGCATTTGCCGCTTGTCCAGACTATAGCGCAATAGAAAGTCCGCCCCAGTTAACCTCGCCTATTAAGCAAAGTTTTCATCATATTAAAAGTCGTTTGGTTAGTATGGTTTATCAGCCGTGGCATATGGTGCATGACCAAATAGCCCAAGTGGGGCAAGCAATTCAGGTAACTGCTAAGTTTGATTATGGTATGGCTAGTCACAAAGATTTAGAAGATGAAACGATACAAGCGTATTTGTCAGGAACAGGCATTGACGGTTGGGAGTCTTTGGGTGAATTTACCAGTAATGATGACGGTAAAGTCACTGTAAATGCAGGGCAGCGACCCATTGGCGAATATCGTATTCGTTTTGTGGTGGCAGGCGATTTATCCACCGTGGATGGTTTTGTTTCGGTGGTAGAAGCAGGACAAAAAGCGGTGTTGTTTGATGTGGATGGCACGCTCACCACCACCGATTTTGAGGCGTATAAAGATTATGTTGGCTTAAAAACAGCCACGCCTTATGCCAATGCGATTAACATGGTCAATGCTTATAAAAGCAAAGGTTATCAAATTATTTATTTAACGGCACGACCTTATTGGGTCACCAAAGATGCACGAGAATGGTTTGCCAAAATGGGTATTCCTACAGGCCATTATCGTAGTAATGACTACGCAGGTTTAGTGCCGCCCAATACCCAAGCGCATAAAACCGAGTATGTGCGTTATTTAAAAAATACCGTGGGTTTAGACATCGTGCGCGCTTATGGCAACGCATTGACTGATATTGCAGCCTATGCCGATGGCGGCATAGCCCCAAAAGACACATGGATTATTGGTGTTAATGCAGGCAAAAACGACACCCAAGCCATTAATGCCGACTACACGGCGCATTATCACGACATGGTGATAACTACGCCCTTAGTAAAAAATTGCTCACTTTAGTCACAGCAACCCAGTGCTACATACGCTCAAATAGACAAAGAGTTGTAAAAATAGTTATGACAAAATAATCGTGTGATTCCTGAGTGTATGTAGTGATTCAAAACCGCAGAGCCGCGCCAATCTAAAAAAACAGGATAAAAAATAGAGATATAAGCCCGATTTTTTAATGGACAGGCTTTTATTTTTTACATCGTAACCTACACTCAAATAAGTTTAATAATAGAAAAACTACATACGTCAGTGTTGACAGCATTAACATTTAATGATTACATCATCCAATGTTACATAATACGGTGAGACCATGACTGCTGCTATCCATCATTCTATCGAAGACCTTGCACGTTTTCGCCAAGCACAACGCCTTGCATACGATTGTGCCGAAACCATTACTGCACTAATGCGAGTGGGCATGACTGAGCGTCAAGTCGCCGCCTTAATGCAAGAATACTTATTAGACCACGGTGCAGATGATTGTTTTCATCAGCCTTTTGCATGGTTTGGTGATCGTACAGCGTTTAGAGGTTTGATTGCTTTAAAGCAACTCAAGGGTTTTAATCCTGCGTTTTATTCGGGCTTTCGTCGCCTCGAAGAAAATATGCCGTTTATTTTGGATTGTGCGCCTACATTGCATGGTTGTACCGCCGATATTGGCTTTTGTGGTGTGATTGGCCAAAACAAAATTTTAGATAAATTGATGGATGATTTGCTTGAGTATCGGCAACTGATTTTAATGATGGCCAAACAACGTCGTCCTTTAGCCGAAATTAGTCAAGCGGTGGATGCCTTGTGTAACAAACATGGTTATGAACCACGTCATAAAGCGTACCCCTTTGAAACACTCGCACATCGTATCGAAAAACTACCTGATGATGGCAAAAAAAGCCATTTAGCGATTGCTAATTTTGGTGTGCGTAACGTATCCGAATTAGTTAAAGATTATTTTAAAGGTAATAAAGAAGGTTGGAACCCTATTTGGAATAG
>DDBM01000270.1:11764-19981 GCA_002333125.1 Moraxellaceae bacterium UBA2032
AATGACACCACAACAGATGCTTAAATCAGGTGATGTTGACTTAGCTGTTTATACATGGGGTGAGGCCGCAGCGCACAAACCCAATGTTGTTTTGGTTCATGGTTATCCCGATTCGGCCAGCGTGTGGAAGGCAACCGCCGAGCTTTTGGCGCAGCGTTATTTTGTGATTGCTTATGATGTGCGTGGTGCAGGGCGTTCTACCTGTCCAGACCATACCGCCGCGTATGATTTAGAGCATTTAGTGAATGACTTAGCCACCGTAACCGATGCTCTTAGCCCTAACAAAAAAGTGCATTTGGTAAGCCATGATTGGGGTTCAATTCAGTCGTGGGAGGCTGTGACTACTGAGCGCATGGGACATCGTATCGCTTCTTATACCAGTATTTCGGGGCCTAGCTTAGACCACGCAGGGTATTGGGTTTTACAGCGTCTTAAAAGTGGCTCTATCGAAAAGTATGGCCAANNATTAAAGACGTAGAAGCTAACCCTACCCAATCCTCCGATGGTCAACTAGGCGTTAAATTATACCGTGCCAATGTGTTAAATCGGGTCTTAAGTCCCAACGAGCGTCGTACCAACACGCCTGTGCAATTGTTATTTCCTAAAGGCGATAACTTTATGATTCCCGAAATTTGGGATGATTTGCCACAGTGGGTGCCTAATTTATGGCGACGCGAAGTCAATGCAGGGCATTGGATTCAAGTGAGCCACCCACAATTAGTGGCCGATTCAGCCTCTGAGTTTATTGATTTTATTGAAGGTGCAGAAGAAAGCAAAGCCTTAAAACGGGCGCGTTTGCATCATTATCATTGTGGTAAAACCTTTAGTAATCAGTTGATTGTGGTAACAGGTGCAGGCTCAGGTTTTGGCCGAGAAACCGCCTTGTTGTTTGCCGAGCAAGGCGCAAATGTGGTGGCGGTAGATATTAATTTAGAAGCCGCTGAACGCACCGCCGAATTGGCACGTTTGCTTAATGTTGATGCCCATGCTCGCAAAGTAGATGTAAGCAATGCCGAGCAAATGGAAGAGTTAGCGAATTGGGTTGCCGACGAATATGGCGCACCTGATATTGTGGTTAATAATGCAGGTATTGGCATTGCAGGCTCGTTTTTTGATACCAGTTTGGCCGATTGGGACAAAGTACTAAAAGTTAATTTGTGGGGCGTGATTCATGGCTCGCGCTTATTTGGTCAACAAATGATTAATGAAGGCAAACAAGGCCATATTGTTAATGTTGCCTCAATGGCAGCTTATACTCCGTCTAAAATCGTCTCGGCCTATGCCACCACTAAAGCAGCGGTACGTATGTTAAGTGATTGTTTACGTGCCGAATTGGCCGATAAGAACATTCATGTCAGCACTATTTGTCCGGGGTTGTCGATTACAAACATTACTCAAAATACTCGTTTTGTGGGTATTAGTGATGCCGAGCAAGCAGATAAGCGCGATAAAACGACTCGTTTGTATCAACGCCGTAATTTACAACCCAAAGAAATTGCCAATGCGATTTTGGATGCAGTAAAAAATCGCAGTGCTGAAGTGCCTGTGGGGCTTGAATCACACGCAAGTCGTTTATTGTCACGTTTTTTTCCGAGTATTTCACGGCGTATTGCCCGTTTAGATGTTGCGCCTTAACTGTCATTTTTTTTTGAGATTTTTACAATACGGACGTAATTTAAAGTATTTGATTTTAATGTAAATCTCGCCAAATAGTGGAGAATATGCAAATGAGTATTGTGAGTAAAGTTAAAAGCATTTTTGCCAAAGGCAAAGCATCTAACACCGAGAATCGCCTTGTACCACGTAAAGTACAATTTGATTGGGAAAAAACGCCATTAGATTGGATTCCTAATCAACCGTTTGCCAGTCATTTTATTAACGAAATCAACATGATTTTGCCTGCGGGAGAGTTTTGGTTTTGTCGTTTGTACAACAAAGCCTTGCCCTATGTCACCGATGAAAAACTGCGTGACGATGTGCAAATGTTTATTCGTCAAGAAGCGATGCACGCCCGCGCACATGGTGGCGCAATCGAAGAGTATTTAAAACAACGCGGCATTAATACCGAGCGTAATACTCAAATTATGGATTGGTTGTTTAATGAAGCTTTAGCCGACCAACCTTTAGGCTTAAATGTGCCTAAGTTTTTAGAAAAAGACTGGTTGGTGTTTCGCTTAGGTGTTATTGCTGCTGTCGAACACATGACCTGTGTTTTAGGTACATATGTGCTAGAAAATAAAACATGGGATGGCCTAAATGCCGACCCTGTATTGTTAGATTTATTGCGTTGGCATGGCGCAGAAGAAGTTGAGCATCGCTCGGTTGCTTTTGACTTGTATCGTCATTTAGGCGGTAGTTATATTTCACGTTACTATTTGGCGTGTATTGCCACACCAGCAGTATTCGGTTTATGGGTTGATGGTGCAGCGCATTTAATGAGTCAAGATAGCCGTTTTGATGCCTATAAACCTAAGGTATGGAAGTCATGGATTTGGCGTGAATGGTATAAGGTGGCTAAAAGTGGCACGTTACCTTCGCCTATTTGGTTAGCCGTTAAACAATTGCCATTTTTTACCCCTTGGTATAACCCCATTTATGAAGGCTCAACCGAACAAGCTTTAGCATATTTAGAAAACTCGCCTGCGGCACAACAAAACAGTGTCACACTTAAAGTGGCCTAAATGTTTGGCGGCATAACGAAGTTAGAAGTTAGCTTCTGACTTCGTTAATCAAGCCATTAATAATAACTAAAGGCGCATTATCACAACATGCGGATAACTACACCTTTAGTAGAAGATTACCAACTTTAACCACAGCTACCCACTGCACCACACACAGTGCAAAAGTCGCAGCCATCTTTACGAATCACCGCGTTATTGCCACAGTCATGGCATTGGCGACCATGTGTATTTAACACAGGGCTAGGCACAACGGGTGTAGGAGAGCTGAGTACACCCATCTCATCTATGGGGTAGCCTTCTTCATTTAACACCCCTAACATGGCGTAACGGTGAATAATCAAACGTGCCATATAAGCCACGGTGGACGGCCATGTACATTGGCGGCGTGTATTAGGAATAAACGCTAAAAAGTCGCCTAAAGGCTCGGCATAATTAAGTAATTTGCGCAGCTTCATACCAATCCATGCAGGGTCAATCACACGCATATCTAAAGATAAAATACGCGACAAACCATCTAAGGCACGTGGATAGTTACCCGATAACCACATGGCATAAGGACGAGTCACGCCACCAGCTAACACAACTTCTTTTAAGCCTAAAATAAATTCTTCGCCCGTTGCAGGGTTGGTAATATCAACTGTCCAAGACAATGTGCCGTCTGTGGTGGTTTTAGGTTCATGCAAACTAAACACACTATCTAATACAGGATGTGCGCTATCTGCATCAAAATAACCTAACTTTTCGCAGCGATAACGCACAATTTGGGCAAAAGCCGAGACCACACTAGGTACAACTTTAGCCTCACCCAAAGGCGGAAATTTAAGCTCAAACGATTGCTCACCGACTGTGCGCGTGAGGCTGTCGAGTTTAAGTTTAAGCCACTGATTATCGTTACTACGCATATCCATCGACAGCGTTTTGGCTACTGCCCCTAAGCCACGCGGCTGATTAGTGCCATTAACCCATA
Source organism: Moraxellaceae bacterium UBA2032 (assembly GCA_002333125.1). Classification (GTDB taxonomy): domain Bacteria; phylum Pseudomonadota; class Gammaproteobacteria; order Pseudomonadales; family Moraxellaceae; genus Agitococcus. The sequence goes on from DDBM01000270.1 coordinate 15,413, forward strand.
CTTCAAAGGGCAAGGCTTGATGGTTATCGTTTTCTATTTGACCAATAAATAAAGCAAACTCACCCAAAGGCGTATTTACTAAATAAGTCCATGCTGCGTTGCCATCTAAAAAGTCAGGACGATTTGGCCAACGTAAGCTAGATAAAACAGGCTCGGGTAAATGCGCTAAGGTGAGGCGTTGATTCGCGCCACCCCATTCTATTTCGGGCGTTTTAATCGTGGCTTTAGAGTCAGTAACCGACAACACCGAGCCTAACACCGCATTAGGGCGATAGGTGGCCAAGCCTTTTAAACCTGCACGCCATGCGCTTAAATATAAATCTTCAAAATCGGTGTAGGGGTAATCTTCGGGAATGTTAACGGTTTTAGAAATAGCGGTATCAATATATGGTGCAACTGCCGCAACCATGTCTTTGTGTGCTTGTGCCGAAATCGCTAAAGCAGTTACAAAATAAGTGGGCAGGTTTTGTACATCATGGCCTAAATGTTTATACAAACGCCACGCATAATCTTCTACCTGATACTCTTTGACGCTGCCGTCTGTCATGCGTTTTTTGCGAGTATATGTCCACGAAAAAGGTGGCTCTATACCATTAGAGGCGTTGTCGGCAAAGGCCAAAGAAATTGTGCCTGTAGGGGCAATAGATAACAAATGTGAGTTGCGTAAGCCATGTTGACGAATTTGTTTTTTTATCGCACTAGGCAAACGTGTGGCAAAACTCTCGCCCGATAAATACAACTCGGCATCAAATAAAGGGAACGCGCCTTTTTCTTTGGCTAGTTCAATCGAGGCAATATAGGCATGGTCACGCATAAAAATACTAATTTGGCTGGCCATTTCGCGCGCAGGGGCAGAGTCATAAGCCAAACCTAACATAATTAAAGCATCACCCAATCCTGTAAAGCCTAAACCAATACGGCGTTTATTGTGAGCTTCATTTTGTTGTTCGGGTAGTGGCCAGTGAGTAATGTCTAATACATTATCAAGCATACGCACTGAGGTGGTAATTACACGGGAAAAAGCATCAAAGTCAAATGCGCCATCTTTGCTAAAAGGATGCTTAACAAAATGCGTTAAATTGATAGAGCCTAAGCAGCAGCAGCCATAAGCAGGGAGGGGTTGCTCTGCGCATTGCCCAGTCACCATGCCGTTAAAAATGACCGCATTATGGTCTTGCTGAGTAGTATCATAAACCGCTTCTTTACCAATATATTCAATCGCTTGAATCGTTGCTGTAAACGATTGTGTTTTGCGGAGCTGTTTTTGGCTTAACCATGTATTTAGTTTGCTTTGTTTTTCTGCACCTAAAAATCCAACTTCTTTAGAAAATACATTTCTAGATTCACCATCAATAATAAGCTCATAACAGTCTTGGCAATTATATAACTGTATGTCGCCTTTACCATCGGGTAAATAACGATTACCTGCGGCACGAGCAAGGCGGATACTGCTATAAATACCAAAATTAGAAAGCAGTATTTGCACATCTGCGAGTAAGCTTTCCGAAATAGAAGATAGTCGAACCGAACAGGTGTTGCTAGTTTCGTTAACCAATACAGTGCCGTCAGCTTGAAAAAGTCCTTGAAGGTAGCTTTTTACACATAACTCTGTGCCGCCCCAAATAACCGATGGTACAGATAGTTTGGTGTTTTTGTTAAAATTGAACTCACGCTCAAGTACTTTTGCGAGGGTAACAGAACGGATACTCACCATATCTCGGCTATCAACTTCGACGGCAGTAATCGCTCGAGCTTTGTATTCTGGTTCAATAAGACGGTTAACAACAGCAACAATTTGTTCCGAGAGTTCTTTATCTTCACCCCACAGGCCGATAGAAGCGGCTATAGCACCTTTTCCACGGTTAGTAAAATGCCCATCACCCGTAATCAAACCTAACACCAGTCCAATATCTGCATTGCCTTCTTGTCCAAACTGACCTTTACCGCTTTGAATCAGAATCTCGTCACCTAATTGTAAATCCCGAAGTTTTATTTTTCCTCTAGTGGTATAAAAATCATGCCATTCGGTAGCTTTGATTTCATAACCTTCTTTGGTGCTAACTAAATACACCTCTGCTGATGCTGAGGTCATAAAAACAGGTACAGCAGGGCGCACGACTACACTATGTTCATTGACTCCAATAGAACGGGAGTCAACGGTCACATTAAGTGGTATTTGACGTTGAAACAGCTCATCAGCACGAAGCAAACCATATTGTGTTGCCAGACGTGTATCACCCGTTACACAAGGGTTAGTTGCCTCGATGGTTTCGCAATAAGATAAATTATTATCACGGTTGATGCGGTCTAAAAACAAAATACCCGGTTCGGCATGGTCATAAGTGGAGCGCATCACTTGTTGCCAAATAGCGCGTGCAGGAATTTTTTTGTAAACCCATAAGCCATCGGGGCGCAAATAAGCTCCCTGTTGTTTAATGTCTTGATTTGGTTCGGCTTTGTGAATTAACTCAATGGCACTGTCAGACTCTACCGCAAACATAAAATCATCAGTTACACCCACTGAGATATTAAAATTGGCTAAATCGCCTGAGTCTTTGGCATGAATAAAGGTTTCGATGTCAGGATGGTCACAACGTAACACCCCCATTTGTGCGCCGCGTCTTGCCCCTGCGGATTCGACCGTTTCGCATGAGCGGTCAAAAACACGCATATATGATACAGGGCCGCTTGCGCGTGATTGTGTACCTTTGACTTGTGCGCCTATAGGACGAATACTCGAAAAATCATAACCTACACCACCACCACGACGCATAGTTTCGGCAGCTTGAGCTAAAGCGGTGTAAATGCCGACTTTGCCATCGACAGCTTCGCTAATCGAATCGCCAATGGGTTGCACAAAGCAGTTAATCAGTGTGGCTTGTAAGCTCGTTCCTGCGGCGGAGTTAATGCGCCCAGCAGGAATAAAACCCTGTTCTTGCGCGGCTAAAAATTGGCTGTGCCATGCTTGTTGCTTGTCTTTAGCCTCAACAGAAGCCAATGCCTGAGCCACACGACTTCTAACCGCTAATATCGAGACTTCCTCACCTTTAGCATATTTTTCTAGCAAAATATCATCACAAATAGCTTGAGGAATGAGGGTTGAAGCATCAGTCGGCATCGGTGCTTTGAGGGCTGTATCTTGAGGGGAAGTCATGTGTTTTATCCTAATACATTAAAAAATTAGGGTATTAGCATAGCGCATAACATAACGGCTATAAAATGACTTAAAGCAATTATATAGTGTTTTTTTTAAATAAAAACACTATATATAGTGTTTAGATGACTTTGGAAAACTTTTTTGCCTGACTTTGGCGTAAATGCCAATCAAAGGCCATACACACATTACGAATCAATAACCGACCACGCGCCAACACGGTTATTTTTTGCTCAGTTAATGTAATTAAGCCATCGTTAACCATGTCTTGAAGCTTGTTTAACTCGTAAGCAAAATAGTCTTTAAAGTTAATCGCATATTGTTGCTCAATGGTGGCAAAGTTTAATTCAAAATGACAAATTAATTGGGTAATCACCGNNCCCAAACCAATCAAATCACATTCGGCATGGGTGCTATAACCCTGAAAATTGCGATATAACGAGCCTTGTTGTTGAGCAAGGGTAAGTTCGTTATCGGGTTTGGCAAAGTGATCCATGCCAATATACACATAACCCGCAGCCGTTAAACGCTCAATAATTAATTGAAAAATCGCCAATTTTACGGCGGCACTGGGCAAATGTTGCTCATCTATTTGTTTTTGGACTTTAAATAATTCGGGCAAGTGCGCGTAATTAAATACCGACAAACGGTCGGGCGACAGCTCTAATACTTTATCTAAGGTTTGAGCAAAGCTAGCCACACTTTGATGCGGCAAGCCATAAATCAAATCAACATTAATAGAATGATAATTATTGTCACGCGCAGCCATGACCGCTTCATAAGTTTGACTAAAAGATTGCACCCGATTAACAGCACGTTGTACTAATGGGTCAAAATCTTGTACCCCAAAGCTCATACGATTAAAGCCCAATTTGCGTAAATGACCAATTTTGGCCACAGTCACTTCGCGTGGGTCAATTTCGATAGAGTAATCACCTGTATCATCATCTAATAAATTAAAGTGTTGCCGTGTGCAGTCCATTAACCCCGACATTTCATCATCACTAATAAAAGTTGGTGTACCACCGCCCCAATGTAATTGTGTAACGACACGATTTTTATCTACATGAGTTGCTTGTAAACGAATTTCTTGATGCAAATTAGTAAGATAAGGCGCGGCGCGTTTACGGTTGGCGGTAATGATTTTATTACAAGCGCAGTAATAACAAACGTGGGCGCAAAACGGCAAATGAAAATAGAGCGATAAAGGTCGATTAGCCTGATTAGACGCTGCCATCGCTGCTAAATAATCGGCCTCGGTAAAATGATGATTAAATTGTACGGCAGTAGGGTAAGACGTATAACGAGGCCCCGATAAGTCGTAGCGTTTAATTAAGTCTAAATCAAATTCAATATTATTTTTCATCGAAGACACTACCGTAACAACTAATAATAATCATAGTGTAGCAATAAAA
>DDBM01000019.1 GCA_002333125.1 Moraxellaceae bacterium UBA2032
ACCGAAATAACTCACGCGTTGCCGATTTATATACGCCTTATCACCCTGCGGTTTTGCGATCCTTGCAATATGTAGTGAAGGAAACGCACGCTGCAGGTAAAAAAGTCAGTATTTGCGGGGAAATGGCGGGCGACCCTGGTACGGCTATTTTATTGATGGCGATGGGTTTTGATTCGCTGAGTATGAGTGCCAGCAACTTGCTGAAAATTCGTAAAGTGTTACGCACCGTGCCGTTTAGCGTCGCCAAAAAGCTACTTGACCAAGCACTAGCGATTGATAACGCAGCAGTGATTCGTAGCATGGTGGAATTAGAGCTGAATCGTTTAGGCTTATGGGAATTGGTACGGCCTACACAAAAGCCTGTGGGTGGTAATAAGGTGATGGCTTAGGCCATTAATGAGTCAAACAGCATTTGTGGCCTGTGTAATAAAACAGGGCTTATCGTGAAATTAACGAACAACTTGCCAAACTAATCAGCAGACGACTACAATGTGTATTATTTTATTTATAATACACATCAAGGTGATTGAAATGCGCACCAATATTGTCATAGACGATAGTCTTATGCACGATGCCCTAAAAGCCACTGGACTAAAAACCAAGAAAGAAGCCGTTGAACTGGGCTTAAAAATGTTGATTAAACTGAATCAGCAAGAAGCCATTAAAGCATTTCGCGGAAAACTCAAATGGGAAGATAGCTCTGAAGACGTGAGCCTCAATCCATGATACTTGTCGATTCAAGTGTATGGATTGATTACTTTAATGGCCAAGTCACTCCAAAAACCAACAAATTAGACACCTTACTCGGTGTTGAGCCACTTGGTATAGGCGACCTCATTTTAACCGAAGTTTTACGAGGATTTCGCTCAGATGTGGATTATCAGACGGCCAAAAAACTGATGATGACGCTCAGTATTTTTGAAATGCTTGGTACAGATATGGCCATTCAATCCGCCGACAACTTTCGTATATTACGGAAACGAGGCATAACTGTCCGCAAAACAGCCGATGTAATTATTGCTAGCTATTGTATTGAGCACAATTACTCACTTTTATTTGCAGACAAAGATTTTCTGCCATTCGTTGCACATTTAGGGTTAAAGGCAGTAACAACAAACGCTTAGCATAAGCCGTTGATTGTGATAGGTTTTTAGCCTCTACCCATCACAATTCTATATAACCGTATCAGGTACAGTTAGCCTTTTACTTCTGTGCGAATGTAATTCACCATTTGTTCTAATTCTGATTTTTTACCATCAAGAACTTTATAACTCCAAGCCCTAGATTTTTCAGACTCCGTAACCAGCATATCAAAATTCGGGTTTTTAACTAAAGATGCAACTATCAATCTTGATGGTTTGTAAATATTTTTTTTTCTGAAATTTTCATTAATATTGCCATTCATTACCGCATCAATACCATTCAGGTCTTTTGCGACATCTAATAACGGCATTAAATCCTTTTCTAAAAAGCTGAAATATTGTTTAACGTCAGACTCTGATTGACCCATTTCTAGTTTTTCCCTAATCTCCTTAGAAACTGAGCTAATTACACCATTATAACTATCAAAGGATGCATGAAAAATAACTTTATCAGTCAATTGAAGCATAAATCGCTTTTCTATTTCTGCCATGTACTGATAAACCACAGGGGATCTCATAAAAAAATGAGTACCACAACCAAAACGTGGGTATTTACCATCATAAGCAATAATTAAATATTGCCGCCCTATAGTAACGTCTCGCTGATACATCAACTCCCAAGGCTCTAACATTTTCTTTAACTCGTCCTCCATCGAAGACCTATCCAAGGCAATAAAGCCATGCTTGCTTAAACCTTCCTGAATAATTGCCCCTGCCCATGTTTCAAATTGTTCACGGGTACGCGGCAAATGTGGCGATTCTGATAAGTGCTTTGCTTCTTCATCTTGCTGTTTAACGAGTGCAGACCATTCTTTCTCCATAAAGCGCGGCAAAATTTTACCATGCGCTAAAAAGGCAATGCCCCAATCTTCATCATAAACAATAAGGCTTTTATTCTTGGCCGACTCAACAATTTCCCTTAAGGCGTAGTCCCCATTTCTGGGCAATTCTAAACGTAATGCCGCGTTATTCTCGGCCTTAAGCTCTTCAACAATACCTCCAAAACTTTCTTGAATATCTTCATCATCAAGATGTTTATTGGCATAGCTTTGTATTTGCGTAGCAAAGCTTAATAAGGCACTACTCGGCTCTTCTTGCTGCATATATAAGGCGAATGCTTGTTCGGCAACCTCGCTAATGGTTTGAGGTAGTTTTCTGCCTTTATAGTCCCACACAAAAACAAAACGTGTACTCATATTACAACTCTCGTGTGCAAATGTCGGATGGATAGATAACGGAAGCCCATCAATAACTCATCCCCAACGTTAAATGCGCCGCCCGACGTTGTTTATCACCTTGCGCTAAGGTCAGGTAAAAAGGCCCTAAACGCGTATCTGCTGCTAATACCACACCCATACTATAAGCAGGATTATCAAACAACGCCGATGACCAACTATTTTTAGCCGACACTGCGCCCGCTTCTGCCAAAATTCCGAGATAAACACCGCCACCCAATGCAGGCGGCATTTCTTTAATTTGTCTATAACCTAATAAACGACTCAAAAAGAAGGTATTACCCGACAACTCCGAACGTCGATAAGCAGAAAGATTCATCGCGCCACCGAGTTGAAATTCTTCTGTATAGGGCAATGTGGTTCCTAAAGCACTGCCTCCTCTCCCTGTGGCAAAAAAGGTGTAACGATCCCATGTAAATGCCCGTCGCCACTCAAGCATCAAGCGTTGATAATCTTTGTCACTACCCATGCCTT
>DDBM01000014.1:0-2433 GCA_002333125.1 Moraxellaceae bacterium UBA2032
TAAAAATGCTGTCTTGGCTATTTGATTGCTTTTTCTGCGTTATTGCTAACAAACGAAGGTCGTTTAACCGTACCGCTAAATCATCTAAACAGAGCAATGCATTTTGCTTATGGTTATCTGTCCATTTACGCGGTGGTGATTTACCCAATAATGTTGCCACAGACTCTAACCACGCTTGGTCGGACTCAAAAGAACTCTCACACAGTCTTCTAATAAATGCACCAAGTCCCATTTTATCGGTAGTGTAATTATCCAGCCCTTTATAAATCAGTACTTCTTTTTTGAGTACTGCCAAGTCTGCAATAGATTTATTTAGCAATTTCTGGCTTAACTGTTCTCGCCATAGTGCTAACAAATCGTTGTATGCCTGACTTAGCTCTCTTAATACTTTAACTAAAACCTCCATAAATGCTTCTACTTGTGTCATATCGTCTATACCGCAGGCAGAAGGTAAATCACGAAACAACAAAGCTGCTGGGCTTTTGGCATTTTGAAAAGCTTCACGCACTTTTATCGCATGAGGACTTAATTGTTTGGTGTGCTTGGTATATTCGGGCAGCTTATTAAAAAAGCTAATTAACGGCCTAACAACGCCTAATAATTTAACATCTTCCGATACCTTACCCAAAATTGTGCCGCAATACTGATTAAAGAGTTCTCCATTTAAACCACTTAATTCAAACCGTTCAATCTTAAACATCTCTGGCCGACGTGAGAGTAATTCAATATGCTCAAGCGTAATCGAATCACAAAACACATCCTCTTGATAAAGGGCAACTTCACGACGATTAGCCAACAAGTAAGTCAGCAACAGCACAGGCAGAACGCCCATTTTGACACCGTATGGTGGTTTTTGTAGGTGCTTATAAATGGTTTTAACAGGAACTTGCTGTCCACTTTTCTCGTCAAAAAGTTTATGTATTTCTTGCCAAACAGGTGCAATATTGCAAGGATCATCATCAATTTTTGGCTCATAAAAGCCCCACTGCCCCTCTTCTTTTCTATGGAGTCTACTGGCTTTTAATAAAGACAAATAAATACTCTTTTCGGCAGGTGTTTTCTCGATGGCCAAATCTTCAAAGTCTGGATGCGTTATCATGGCACACATCAAACGCTTGCGGCCTGTATTAGCACTACTAGATGGTGTATCCCAATTAATTAACTCGTTTCTAATTTTGGGTGTTAATTGGTAATACGACTCTACCAATGCAGATAAAGCAGCTTGAAGCATACGTTTATCACCAACAATTTGTTTCTCTGCGCCAAAATACCACGTTAAATGTTGGGGCTCACCGACCAAGGAGTCTAATAATCGGTGTGTTTCTGCTTCAACATTTAAAAGCCAAGAATGGTATTCTTTTTTTGCAACAGGGTCTTGATGCAACTCAGAATGTACTTTTTGCAGGTCTCTAAGCACAATCCATTCCATCACTGACTGACGTAATACCTCTGTTGAATGACAAAAAGCAATGACATCATGCTCTTGCATTTCCGTAGGCAAAACAGGATTCTCACCCTCTTCAAGCAAATAAAACCATAACCGTTGTTGGTCACTTGCTGCCTGCTTAACTGCGACACTTCGCCAATGTTTATTATCGGTAAAAACAGGCTCAAAATAACGCAATGTACCAAACTCAAACGAGACTTTTCGAGCCACTATAGGCTTAAGAGGATTAAGTTTATTAAGGGTTTCTGCCAACGAGAATTGGCCTTCTATTTCTGCGACACCTTGTTCTAAAGCACCTTGTAAATCAAAGTCGCTTCCTTGCCATACCCGATACTCTTGATTAAAACTTCTAAAGTTAATCACAGCGGCTTTAGTGAGATTAGCTAACAACTCAGGAAACTTATCATCAAAAAGTATTGCCAATAAATTATCACTGGCTTTAAGTCCTTTTTGACTTCCAATAATATTTAACAAGCCGATTGTTTTTAACAATTTTACTTCGGGCGAGGCAGGATTATTATCAAATCGCTCCAAAGCAGTTACAACTTCTAGCCAACGATGATAAGTGATTGGATCAGAAAAACCACTTGGCTGATTAATCATAAAGTAATCATAAAGCTCCCACGGCTCTATCCATTCACCCATAACCATTGAGCTTAGTCTGGCAGTCAAACCAAAGGCATCCGTACTACTTAAATACGAAAACAATGTGCGCTCATTTTGAGCTACTTTTTGACATAGTGTAGGTAAAATCAGCAATGTAATGGGATGCAAGGGATAACATTTTTTAAATATAGATGAAGCCGCTTTTTCATCCATTGCTGTTGGCAGTGCATTCTCATCTACTAAGTGCTTAACAATACGTTGCGTGGCACTTTCTACTTCCTTTGTTAAACTTTGCTTTTGCTCAAAAGCTGCCGAAACAACTCTTAATGCTTGCTCCGCTGGCTCTAAAAAAGCAATGGCGGCAAATCGCCCTTGTACTT
>DDBM01000014.1:2525-4434 GCA_002333125.1 Moraxellaceae bacterium UBA2032
TGTTTTAGTATTTTTTTGGACAAATCTGCTTGTTGACTACTTTCCAACAAGGCTGACAGTATTTGTTGCTGTAATGAATCAGGCGTACCATTAATTTGTACTTTTAAAAAGCCCGACTCGCTACTTGCATTTGCAAACTTTTGCGCTAACTCGGGCGTTTCTGCTTTTAAGCGACTACATGCCGCTTTATTTTCAGCGGAGTCTTTAGCGGACAGTAAGGCAGATAAGAACAACGAAAATACAGACTTACCAGAGCCATAAGGGCCAATTAAAGCAATCGCACGATTTGATGGCTGCTGGTTTAAGCCACTGCTCACTTGTTCCAAAACATCTATAGCGCGAGATGTTGGGACATAAGCCTCTATGGCATTAACAGACTCTTTATCACGCTGAATATTAATAGAGCGTGTAAACGTTGAGCGAATACCAATACATTGATTAAGATTAGTCATTAAAAATCGTCCCTGCTTCTAAGTTCCCGTAATAAACTCTTAAGGCATCCTCTGGCGTTGGCAGATTTTTTTTGCGATAAATTTGCTTCATACCTGCGGTATCACGTAATTCATAATATTTTGGATAACTTTCAACCACTTTAGACAACACATTCATAAAGCCTTCTTCACTCAATCGAAAGACAGCCCCCATAGCTACTTGTCCATGCTGACCATAAATAAGATCCCTTATGGGTAAGGCTGGTGGCTTATCTTTTTCATTAAAACGAACTAGCAAAGCATAATGCAATGCGATTGGCGGGAAGAATGGACGAATCATGCGAGGACTATAATATCCTTCTTGCGCTCCCTTAGACTCTATTAGCTTTAGTTGTGCTAATGGCGAGTCTAAATGCTCATCAGAAGCCACACCCTCATAGTGGCTATAGCCTCGAAACAAAGTTGAAACATCTGACTTTAAGGTGCTTTCAGCCCGATGTGTTTTTGTTTCATGATAAATAAACTCATCTAAGGCTTTTAATACATCTTCTGTATGAAACCGAGGTTGTGAATAGATGTTAAAAAACCAATAAAAGCCTGTTGCTAACTGTGCATTTGACGCAATCTGCCAATGCATAATCCATAATGTTGCTTCATCCTCTAAGTAAGGATCACCTTTGTCGCCAAACAAAATATGGCCAAGTTTAGTTAAATCACCTTTGCCATTCTCAAATGTTGCCACACCTACAACTTGTAACCAATACTGAATGGCTGAGACCATATTTTTACCAACACCCAAAGCAATCATTGCTTCTTCTGGCTTAGTAAAAATTGCAGTATCTTGCCTTAATGCCACAAAACCTTTAGTAAGCCAGCCATAACGTAATGAAAAAGTTTCATGCCGACCAAACGTCATTTTTTCTTTAATTAAACTCATTAATTAATCTCCTTAATTCGTTGTACCGCTAAAGCGATACACTTAGCAGCTTCTTGAACCTCTTGAATGGTGTTCTCTCGACTAAAACTCACACGTACAGCTCCGTACAATAGTTTTTCATCTATACCCATTGCTCGCAAAACATAAGATGGTTCGACTGTTCCTGAAGAACAAGCTGATCCTGAAGAAATGGCAACCTCATTGATTAATTGATTAATAAGCGCATCGCTACCTATACCCTCTATACTAAAATTCAAAATATAAGGTGAAGTAAATTCTAGCGTACTATGAATAGCTACTGGAAAATCAGCTTTAAGATATTTCAAAAACGTGGATTTCAAGTTGGTTATATGATCATAATCTTGGCTGTGGGTGCTGATTGATAAATCAAGTGCTGTACTTAAGCCAACAATTTGATGCGTTGGAAGTGTTCCTGAGCGCAATCCAAACTCTTGCCCACCGCCATGCACAATAGGTTTTAATCTTAAACGTGACCTATTTTTAACAATTAAACATCCAATACCCTTGGGGCCATAAAATT
>DDBM01000009.1 GCA_002333125.1 Moraxellaceae bacterium UBA2032
TTTCCATTTTTTGTACAAAGCCTTGATGGTGAGCCACGTTTAAGTAGTTTTGCCAGTTTATTACAAGGTGCATCTGACAGCGTTGTGCATCAAAATATTTATGCCGCCTATGATAAAGTGTCGATAGATGGTCTTGCGGTAGGTAATTTAGTTGGCATTTTGAGTAGCCCAAGCACTAGCCCTAACCTTGATGCAAATGTATTGCTATTAGACACTCGCAGTGCCGCAAACCCCGTTAAATTTAATGGCGTTAAACAAGTGCGTAGCCTCTCTTTTGGCGAGTGGACAAACGGCTCGATGGCCACTGCCGACAACAGCATTAACATTAATACCTTTAATTTAGATGCTACTACCTTTATTCCTTATATTGTTGGCACAAGTGCCAGTCAAAACTTAGGCAATAATCAACGCATTAGTTATCGTTTGGCCGATTTAGCCAACGCCTCCCCTGCCCGTGCAGGTGAGAGTATTGGCCAATTAACACAGCTTAATATCGACTTTGACTTAAATACTCAGCCGTTAATCTCGGTCAATATGGCGGTGTCTTTAGATGGTTTAAGTTATACCGCCAGCACACAAAATAAGCCCCTTAACTTGCAGCTCAATCAAAATCTAAGCAGCTTTAGTTTAAATGGCTTACAAGATAACTTTTTTGCCACAACAGGTAACAATAGCTTATGCAGCAACAACGCGTGTCCTGTTAACTTAGCAGGCTTTTTTTCGGGGGCTGATGTAGGTGCAGTTTATAGCATTGACCGCCCCGACAGCTTAGCCAATATTGGTGGTGTAGCGGTATTAACAGGTGCAGCAAGCACTACAATTGTGAGTAATATTGCCAACAGTGCCAAAGTAGAAAGCAGTTTAACAGGCAAATACCGCGCCTTATTTAGCAATAACGCAGGGATTAGCATTAGTCCTAATCCTGTTAGCAACTTAGCCGCTATTTTTAACAGCACCACGGGCGGTTTACAGTTGGCGTTTCATAACACCAATAATACCGCCAATGATATTTACGGTGCAGTCAGCCATAACGGTCAAGCAGCCGCTCAAAGTAGTCAAATTCAACATGCCGATAAATTATTAACATGGGGTGTATGGAGCAATGGTGGTGTAGATGTCAACGACCCTGTCCAAGACAGTTATGGCCTTAGTGACACCCAACAAGTACATTATATTGTTGGCACACCTACGCTTAATTTACCTACCGCTAACCGCGTGTCTTATAGTTTTCAAGGTGGCACCACACCCACTATTGATGGCCAACAAGGCACACAAGCGCAAGTTACAAACCTTAGTTATTTAGATATTAACTTTGGAGCAAATACCGTTGGCTTAAACCTTAACTTACAACTCACGCCCACCACAGGCAGCAGCCAATCACTCAATGCAACTGGTACAACCTCATTGTTAGCTTCTGGCACATTTAACTTTGATACGTTAAACATTAAGTTAGGCACAGGTAACAACTGCAATAACCTAGGCTGTTCAGGCACAGCAACAGGCTTTTTGGTGGGTGATGCCGCGCAATGGGGCGCATTAAATTACACATTAAGCGCAGTGAATGACTCCTTTAACAATGGCTTATTTGTGCATACGCAAGGGGTTGCCGCCTTTAAACAAGATGCAAACTTTGAGATTCCTGTCAATCAATTGAGTGACTCTACATCGCCCATTTATCGCGCCTTATTAAGCACTCAAATTAACGACAACCCCGAAATAAGCATTAACTTACATCAAACTAATGCTGTTAGCGCACAGTTTGATAGCCAAAGTTTAGCGTGGTTATCGGGCAATAGCGTTGGGGGCAGTGCTTACGGTTACACCACCACACCAACTAGCAATGCGGCAACCGAAGTCACACACTACAAACAAACGCTGTCATGGGGACGTTGGATAAATAGTAGCGTTAATGTGGGTGATGCCAATAACCCTGTCACCTTAGCCGCTAACGATACCGTGCATTATATTGTAGGTGCGCCAAGTGCCAGTTTGCCTACTTCGGGTACAGTAACTTATAGCCATGCAGGTAGCACTACGCCTACAGGCACAATTACCACACCCACCACGACTGGCTCACCTGCAACCACTATTAGCCCATTAGCAGGCGTTAGTGTGCTAAATAACAGCACCATGCAGGTTAATTTTGCCAGTACCGCCAATGATGCCATTAAGTTAGATATGGGCTTTAGTACCACCAGTCAGGGCGATATTCGTTTTGAGGGTCAAAGCCCATTAAATGCCAACTTTAGTTTAAACAACCTCACGGTTAATAGCCAAAGCTGTCAAAACTGCGCTGCAAATGGCTTTTTTGCAGGAAACAACGGTGCGATGATTGGCTTAAATTATGAGTTAACAACTAACTTGGGTAAAGGAGTTGCTGAGATTACAGGCGTAGCTGCATTTGAAAAAACTGCGCCTTAATTAACAGAGGGCTTGGCCTCTTTTATTGAGAGAGACCAAGAGCTATGTCATTGATTTAATAGGAAAATGATGAGGTTCGTACTTCTACCTATCCTATCCTATCCTATTTTTACTGTCTGAGTGTTAATTTTAAAAAGGCGCATTACAATGCGCCCTACGCCTAATTTACGCTGTCGGTATCGTTTGTTTAACGCTATCTCTTTGAGACATACGCGTCATAAAATGGGCTAAATTAGGATATTGCTNNAATTTTTTGCTGTTGACGGGCAATCCATTCGGCACTTTGTAAAGCTTGAGGACGTTTTTGCTCAATAAAAATGGCGGCGGCGGCATCAGCAATACCATCAGCTAAGGCTTCTTGACGTTTAGTTTTAATATAGGCTTCGGCAGCTTTGGGAATTAATACAGGGCTTGGCACTAAACGCTCTAAATATTCCACAATCACCCGTGAATCAAATAAAGAGGTGTGTTGTTCTTCATCAATCACTAATACAGGCACTTTGCCCAAAGGATTAAATTGCGCCACTTGGCTATCGCTATTCCAAGGAATATCAATAACTAATTCATAAGCAAGCTGCTTTTCGGTTAACACCATACGCACTTTACGCGCAAAAGGGCTGGTTANNTTAACCACCACCGCAGGTACACCTTCAATTTGGTATTTTTGGGCTAAGGCTTTACTTTGAGAGACCTTACCTGTGACGGCAAACGAGTTAAACAAGCCTTTAAACTTAGCAGAATCTACACCATAACGCTGATAAAAACCCGCCAAACTCGCTTCATCAAAAATACGCGCTTGGTTTTCATGAATCATGTTAAACAAAGGAACGTGTACCTTTTCGATTAAACCCATCATTTCTACGGCATAATAACCACGCGCATTACCTTCCCATACAGGATTTAACGAAGCGGGTGTACGTACAAAAGCAACATCAGCAGGTTTGGTTTTAAGCCACATTTCTACAAAAGGGTCTAAGCGAAAACAATGAGGACAGCCATACCAAAAAAACTCGCGCACTTCGATATTTTGACCTGCGGGATTGATGGTTGGTGAGGCCAATACTTTATAATCTTTGCCTTCTACAAAACTGGCAGCAAACGCCAAAACAGGCGCAAGCGACAACAAGGCCACAGCGGCGAATTTTTTAAACATAATATACTCGATTTGTTATCTGTAAGATTAGCTCTAGCATAAAACAAAAAACTGTTAATACCATTAGCCAAACTGTGTTGTTTTTGTGTGCAAATAAAAAAACACCCCGATTAATCGGGGTGTTTTGTAGCATTACGTTAAATTAATGTAAGCCAGACACATAGTTAGCTAATGCGTCAATTTCTTTGTCGGACAATTTAGAGGCCACCATTTGCATAATACCTTGCTCACCTGCTTTGGCGGCATCGTTAACACGTTTTTGGTCGGTGTTATCGTCACGGCCTGCGGCACGGAAGGCAATTAACTGTGCTTTGATGTAGTCGGCGTGTTGACCACCTAACTTTGGAAACACGGCATAAGAGTTACCTTTACCAGACGGACCATGACAGCCTGCACAAGGTGCAACGCCCGTTGCAGGATTACCACCACGATATAAACGTTCGCCTTTGGCTAATAAAGCAGGGTCAGCCAAATTTACAGCCGATTTTTGTTGCGAAAAATAAACAGCTAAATCAGCCATTTGTTGGTCGGTTTTGTCAGCTACCATTGGCATCATTAAGGCGTTATTACGAAGACCCGATTTAAAGTCATTAAGCTGTTTGTAAATATATTTGGCGTTTTGACCAGCTAAACGCGGAAAGGTTGGCGCAGCACTATTACCATCTGCACCATGACAGGCAGCACACTGAGCTGACATTGCTTGGCCTGCGGCGGCATCTCCTTTAGGCATAGGCATTGCGTAAACAGAAGATACCGATAACAGGGCGACTAAAGCAGCAAAAGACTTCTTCATAACAGCTTCCAATAGCTTATTGAGACATGAATTTTATCAGGGCGATGTAGTCATCATCACTACAATCGTTACACAAACCTTTGGCTGGCATATTTTTATAGCCATTAACAACGCGGGATAAGAGTGTCTCTGACCCTTGTTTTAAGCGCGGCTCCCATGCCGTACTATCGCCTTTTTTAGGCGCACCTAAAACACCTGCACTATGACACGTAGCACATGACTGAGCATATTTTGCTTCGATGTCGGCGGCATGGACAGGGGTTGTCATGACAACACTAAAGAAGACAGCACTACATATTAGCTTCTTCATTTATTCTCTCCCACGGTTTTAACCGTTGTATGATTATATCGTTATCTGTAACGAACTGTAATACCCTTAAACAATATGAGCCTTATCTCTCCCTATAAAAACCCAACAAAAACACCTCAAATAGGACTTTTTTATAAAAAAGTACCACAAATCTTTATACCCACTCAGCGTATATTGTTTAATTTTAGCACAAAGTAGAAAACTCTCCGAATCTGTGTCAACTTTTCGCGGTGTTAAGCGTTATGTAACAACGGGACGTTTATTTAGGGTCTGTTGACGTTTTGATTTAGCCCTCACCCCAACCCTCTCCCAACGGGAGAGGGAGTTCTCTCTCCCTGTGGGAGAGAGCTAGAGTGAGGGAAGAATAGCATAATATGCTCAAAATTTAGCCTAAAAAGGAACACGCTCAAACGTCAAACGCTCCTAATCGTTTTTATATTGGTTTGAGATTCATTCATCGAGATTGTTATGTCGGTTTCTAAAAAGTGTTTTTTGACGCTATGGTTAATAGGCTGCCCCTTAGTGTATGCCGAAAATATTAATAGTTCTTGTCCTACTCTTAATAAAAATACGCCTCTGTCGCTCAATCAGGCTATTAGTTATAGCTTGTGCCGCAATCCTGATACCCAACAACAATGGGCGCAAATACAAAGCCAAGAGGCGGCGGTAACGATTGCTCAATCTAATTTGTATCCTACCTTATCGCTGCAAGGTTCGGCCAGTAGCAGCCATAACCAACAAACTCAAAACAGTTTGGGCTTACAAGCACGTGCCTCGTATGTATTATTTGATTTTGGCCAACGTCAAGCCAATAAAACACAAGCACTTGCCTTGCTACAACAAGCGCAATGGAATCAACAAAGCACCCTCGCCGACCTGAGTCATCAAGTAGTCTCCGCTTATTTGACGGTACTACAAACCCAAGGCCAAATTGAGGTTAGCCAACAAAATCTACAAGCTAATCAAAAAAGCCTAGACTCTGCCGAAGCGCGTTTTAAAGTCGGTACAGCCACGCCTTTAGATGTGTTGCAAGCCAAATCGGCCTTAGCGCAAACGCGTTTAACCTTAGTTAAAGCCAAAAGTGACTATGCAGCTCAACGCGGTCGTTTAGCCTTGTTAATTGGTTTGATTCCCACAGAACTCGCAGAGTTACAAGCCATTGATTTTGAGTCTATCCCTGCAACAATCACCCAAGACGATTTAACACAGCTTTTGCAACAAGCCGCACAACAACGCCCCGAAATCAAAGCCGCTAAAGCTAACTTACAAGCCACCGAGCAAGCACTCATTTCAGCAAAAACCACACTCAAACCTACCATTAGCCTAAGTGCAGCCACAGGCTGGCAACAAACTGATGGCAGTAATAATCAAAATAGCAGCATAGGATTAAGTATTGATATGCCCTTTGATATAGGCGGTGGCATACAAGCAAAAATCAAACAAAGTGAAGCGCAAAAAACACAGCAAGAAATCAGTATGCAACGCAATCTGCAACAGATTTATCAAGAAGTGTGGCAAGCCTTTTATCAATTACAAGCCGCTATCGAAACTGTAACGGCAAGCAATGAAGGTTTAAGTAGTAGCGCACAAGCCGCCAAAGTNNTCTTGTAACTCCTACTGCTCAAGGATATGTACAACCATGAATCGTTTTAAATATATCACTATATTGGTATTAATCATTATCACAGCAGGCGGGTTTTGGGGCTATAAAACGTGGCATACAAGTGATGATGTTCAACGCTATCGCACGCAAATACTAGCACAAGGCGATATTCAACAAAGCGTGACGGCAACAGGCACACTTAATCCTGTGCGTGTCGTTAGTGTAGGTACACAAGTCTCGGGTATCGTTAAAAAATTGTATGTTGATTTTAATGACGAAGTAACACAAGGCCAGATTTTACTTGAGATTGACCCCGACTTGTTACAAGCCAAATTACAACAAAGTCAGGCATCATTAAATAGTGCTAAAGCCAAACTTAACTTGGCACAAAATACCACGCTACGGATGCACGATTTGTTTAAACAAGGTTATTTATCGCGTCAAGAGTTAGACACTGCTGAAGCGGATTTAGCAACCAACAATGCCCAATATCAACAAATTTCTGCTCAAGTCCAAAGCGATAAAGTTAATTTGGACAATACCATTATTAGGTCACCCGTTTCAGGCGTGGTACTTAATCGTGATATTGATGAAGGCCAAACAGTAGCCGCGAGCTTTCAAACACCAACGCTGATTAAAATTGCTCAAGACCTGAGCAAAATGCAAATTAATGCCAGTTTTAGCGAAGCCGATTTGGGCAAACTCAAAGTAGGACAACAAGCGACGTTTAGAGTAGATGCTTTTCCTGAGGCACAATATACAGGTGTAGTGCGGCAAATTCGTCTTAACCCAACCACCCAACAAAATGTAGTGACTTATGATGTTGTGGTTGATGTTGATAACAAAGAACTCAATTTATTACCAGGGATGACCGCTTATGTTGATATTATTTTAGAGCAACGAAACAAGGTGTTGTTATTACCCAATGCCGCCTTACGTTTTAAACCTCAAGTTAGCAAAGATAAAAAATCAAGCAGCGACACAGCAGCAGCCAAAAGCAACACCACAAATCGGGGTTTAGCCAAAGTGTATGTATTAGAAAACGGCCAAGCTAAAGAATTACATATTAAAACAGGCATTAGTAATGGTAAGTTTACCGAGGTTTTATCGGACGAACTTAAAAAAGGTAGCACGGTGATTATAGGTGATAGCCAAGCCACCAATACCAAAGCCACCAAAATGCGAGGCTTTTAATGACTGATACCATTATTGATGTGAGTCATATTGCCAAAACCTATTACACCGAAGCAGGCGCATTACCTGTCTTACACGATGTTAATTTAACGGTACAGCGTGGTGAGTTTATTGCCATTATGGGTGCATCTGGCTCGGGTAAATCGACTTTTATGAATTTATTGGGGTGCTTAGACGGTGCTAACCAAGGTGAATATTTATTAGCTAATCAAGCCGTTTCTAAGCTCAGTAAAGACCAATTAGCGCATTTGCGTAACAAAGTGATTGGCTTTGTATTTCAAGGCTTTAACTTATTGTCACGCACGTCATTAGTTGACAATGTGGCCTTACCTTTGGTGTATGCAGGGGTAAATAAAGCGCAGCGTCAACAACGCGCCCTTGCTATGCTCGACAAAGTAGGACTACTGCGTTTTGCACAGCAACGCCCCAATCAAATTTCGGGTGGTCAACAACAACGAGTAGCCATTGCGCGCGCCCTCGTTAATCAACCTACCCTACTTTTAGCCGACGAACCCACAGGCAATTTAGACAGCAAAACCAGCCATGATGTGATGTCGTTATTTTGTCAGCTCAATGACGAAGGCATTACCATTATGTTAGTGACCCACGAAATAGACATTGCCGCCTACGCCAAACGATTAGTAGTCTTTAGTGATGGTGCCATTATTGAAGACAAAGCCGTGACTGACAGGAGGTGGCCATGTTAATTCCCATGCTCTACGAAGCGTTGGTGGCGATGGCTGCTAATCGTATGCGTACTTTTTTGACTATGTTAGGCATGATGATTGGTGTCGCCTCGGTGGTGTTAATGGTCGCCATTGGTCAGTCTGCGCGTGATGCAGTACAAAAAACCATTGACTCGATGGGCAGTCATTTATTTATTGTGTTGGCAGGCTCGGCAAACTCGGGCGGTGTACGCTCAGGCAGTGGTGGACTTAACACCCTCACCGCCGACGATGCTAAAGCGATTAGCGAGCTACAAGGCGTTAATGTGACTGCGCCTGTGGTACAAGCACGCCAACAATTAGTGTATGGCTCGATTAACTGGAATAGTGATGTTTTTGGCAGTAGTGCCGATTACTTAATCGCGCGTGACTGGACAATTGCTCAAGGTAATGCCTTTGATGAAAGCGATGTACGTCAGTCGCGGCGTGTGGCGTTAATTGGTTCATCAACCGCTGAGACTTTATTTGGAAATGATAACCCTATTGGGCAAACGATTCGTATTGGACGCACCCCGTTTGAAATTGTAGGCGTATTAGGCAGCAAAGGCCAAAGCCTTGATGGACGCGACCAAGATGACACCGTGATTGTGCCATTAAGTGCCGCGCAACGTTATTTGGTAGGTAATCGTTGGCGTTCATCAGTACGAATGATTTTAGTACAAGCCACCTCTAACGAAGTCATGCCTCAACTTGAATATGATATGGATGCTTTACTGCGTCAACGTCATAAAATTCCTGTAGAAGGTGATGCTGATTTTTCATTAAATAATTTAGCCGCTATTGCCGAAACTGCTGCAAAAACAGCACAAACCATGTCGTTATTATTAGGCGCGATTGCTTCTATTTCGTTGCTTGTGGGCGGTATTGGTATTATGAACATTATGTTGGTTTCGGTGACCGAACGCACCCGCGAAATTGGCATTAGAATGGCGATTGGTGCGCGGCAACGCGATGTATTAAGCCAATTTTTGCTAGAGTCCTTAATGATTTCGGTGACTGGTGGCGCGATTGGCTTATGCGTAGGCATAGGCGGTGCAATGCTAGTTGGTTCTATTTGGAGTGTAACGATTGGTATTTCTTGGAGTGCCGTAGTACTTGCATTTAGTATTTCGGCCTTTACGGGCGTATTTTTTGGTTTTTATCCTGCCCTTAAAGCATCTCGTTTAGACCCCATCGAGGCTTTGCGGTATCATTAGGCATTAAAGTCACGGTTTAACCCTTTAGGTGCTTAAATCGTGATGGCCTGACTCTAACTGGAATGTCCCATGACTGCTCAATACACCATGCTTACCCTGCTGCGCCAAGCTACTTTTTTGACCAGCGCACCGCGTTTGTCGGCTTGCCCCCCGACCATTGTTTACGAAGCCGCGTTTGCAGGACGCTCTAATGCAGGAAAATCCAGTGCAATTAATACCTTAACCAATCAACGTCAATTAGCACGCGCCTCCAAAACACCAGGCCGCACGCAATTACTCAATTATTTTAGTTTAGATGAACAACGCTGCTTAGTCGATTTACCCGGTTATGGTTATGCGGCCGTGCCTTTGGCCGTTAAAGAAGCATGGCAAAAAGAACTCGAAAACTACCTTTTAAAGCGCGACAGCTTACAAGGTTTGATTGTGTTGATGGATATTCGTCATCCTTTGCAAAAATATGACGAAATGCTACTCAATTGGGCGCAAAAACGCAATTTACGGGTACATATTTTGCTGACAAAAGCCGATAAATTAAATCGTAGCCCTGCCTTAGCCGCATTACAATCTATGCAAAAACAGCTTAAAGAAAAAGATATTGTAGCAACGGTACAGTTGTTTTCGGCTTTACGACGTATAGGTTTAGAAGAAGCGGCACAGGTTTTGGGTGAATGGTTAAATTATCCGCCTGCTGCTGTGGAATTAGCAGAAGAAGTTAGCGCACCTATTGTTGAGGGTGAATTAACCAACGAAACTAAAGATATTTAACCCATAAAGTCGAGTAAGACATTTTTAAACTCGACCCATATTTTTATTTTTAATAGAGAGCTATTATGACTATTTCTAACTACGGTGACTTATTAGCCGAAGCTGCACAACAAGCCCAGCCACAACGTCTATTGTTTACCTTTGCCAAAGTTAGCCTACCCGAAAAAAGTAATGAGCAGCAAAAAAAAGCCTTTGAACAGCAACAAGGTGGCGAGCTTAGCCCTATTATGTGTGTTGATAAATTGCTTGAAGAATTAAGCGATTTTGCGAGTTTAGTTAAAGAAGCAGACCTCACAGGTAACGCATGGGATATTGCATTTGTTAGCACGATGTCGGGCAAAAATGGGGTTGCACCCACCAGTGAAGATGCCAATCGAATGTTAGACAGAATGATTGAGTCTATTAATAACGGTAATATTAGTTTTTATTTGGCGTTTAATCGGGCGGGCGATTTGCTGCAATTTAAGCTTTAAAATCAAGTTAGTGGTTGTGCTTGGCTTCGACTACGCTCAGCCAACGCAATAATGCACCCTGAGCCTGTCGAAGGGTTAAAGCTCAAGTGCCATAGCCTGTGTTCGTTGCACGTAACACGGGATTTATGACAGAGTTAAGACAGCAAGTATATGTTTTACAAAAATTTATTCCGTATTCCGCAATGCTGCATACGGGCTACGATACTGTAGCCTGTGTGAGCCACCTTATGCGTGTTTGGGTGTTAAGGTATGATACGGCTTAATATGCGCCAATATATCTACCAATGACTCTTGCGCCACCTCAATATCATAATGCGCTTGTAGGCGTAAAAAAAAGCCATTTGATACACCAAAATAACGGCATAAGCGCAAATCGGTATCTGCCGTCACTGACCGCTTTCCTGCAACAATATCGCCAATACGTTGTGGCGAAACACTAATATCTTTAGCCAAGCGATATTTGCTTAATGCAAGTGGTTTTAAAAACTCCTCAAACAGTATTTCACCCACATGAACAGGCGCAAGACGTGGCTCATTGGGATCAGCCACATCACTAAAATCAATTTTATCTAAATCGTGAATAGAATAAGTCATAATAAAGTCCTCAATGATAATCCACAATTTCAACATCGTAAGCATGACCATTTTGCCATCTAAAACACAGTCTCCATTGCTTGTTAAGTCGGATACTGTACTCGCCGTCACGATCACCATGCAAAGCCTCTAAATGATTAGAGGGCGGTGAGCGCAAGTCTTCCAATATCTCCGCTTCATTTAAAAGCAACAATTTACGCTGTGCTACTTTTTTGACATCCGCACCAAAACGGCGGGCGTTAATACCCACAAAAACAGCGGCGGTGTGTTTACACTTAAATGATTGTATGCTCATATTTTGATATTAACGACATGCATTAATAACGTCAAGCAACAATACCTTAGCAAAAATAAAAAAGGGAGCTTTTTAGCTCCCTTCTTCTTATCACATCAAGTCATTAGTTAAACACAAAATGCTCTTTGTCTAACTGCATCAATGACTTAGAAGGAGACAACATACTACCTGCATGAGCAGAAGCACGCGGCAATAAACGCTCAAAATAAAACTCAGCGGTTTGAATTTTAGCTTGATAAAACTCAGGCTGTTCTGCACCACCAGTTTCTAACTTTTCATGAGCAACCGAAGCCTGTAACGCCCAAAAGTAAGCCATCGTCACATAACCTGAATACATCAAAAAGTCATTACAGGCCGCACTTACCATATCGCGGTCTTTACGAGCTGACAACATTAAACGTGTGGTGAGATAATTCCATTGAGCGCAAACCTTAGTTAAGTCCCATACATAACGACGCATATGTTTGTTACGTGCATGACGACCACAAAACTTAAGGATTTCGGCGGTAAAATCACGCACCGCTTTGCCACGGCTTTGCAATAATACTTTACGACCTAACAAGTCTAAAGCCTGAATACCTGTAGTGCCTTCGTATAGTGTAGCAATACGCGCATCACGGGCAATTTGCTCCATGCCGTGTTCTTTAATGTAGCCATGACCACCAAACACTTGCATACCAATGTTAGCTGCCTCTAAACCTAACTCGGTTAAGAATCCTTTTAAAATTGGTGTAAAGAAGCCTAATTTATCGTCCCAATGTTCGTATTTGGCTTTATCGTTTTCAATGATGCCGTTAGTCATGTGGTCGGCATATTGACCCGCAAAATAAATCATCGCACGACCACCTTCGGCAATCGCTTTTTGCGTCAACAACATACGACGCACGTCAGCATGATGAATCAAGGCATCAGCCACTTGCTCTGGGTCTTTTTTGCCCGACAAAGCACGCATTGAGCGACGCTCTTTGGCATACGCCAACGCCCCTTGATACGACAACTCCGCATGAGCCACACCCTGAATGGCAGTACCAATACGCGCAGTGTTCATAAAGGTAAACATGGCTTCTAAGCCTTTGTTTGGCTCACCAATCAAATAACCAATGGCATTNNCGTGTGCCTTTAGGCGCATCGGGCAAGCGAGCTAATACGATATGAATAATATTTTCGGCTAAATCATGTTCGCCAGCCGAAATAAATATTTTTGTGCCTGACACTTGATAAGAACCATCAGCTTGTGGCTCGGCTTTGGTTTTGACTTGGCCTAAGTCTGTACCACATTGCGGCTCGGTTAAACACATCGTGCCAGACCAAGTGCCTTCTACCAAAGGTGGCATATAGGTATTTTTTTGTGCTTCTGAACCATATTGCATAATGGTGTTCATGCAGCCCAAGCTTAAACCCGGATACATGGTAAACGACCANNGTGACTTCGCCATTATTAAAATGACAGCCTTCTTCATCACCCGACAAATTTAACGGCGCTAAAACCTCTTCACATAAACGCGCACATTCCCCTACAATCGCATCAACCATATCAGGTGTGGCATCAGCACCATTGCTTAAGCCTGCGTAATGTGTAGAAAAATCAAAAACTTCATTCATCAAAAAACGCATATCGCGTAATGGAGCTTTATAAGCTGGCATAAATTTATGACCTCAAACGGCGGTTAAAGAACTAGTTCGGCAAGACTAAAAGGTAATTTATCCTGTTGTTGGATTATTTTCACCCTATTCTCAAAACATCTTAGTTCGTGTTAGTGTGTTTATTCTAATCTTTTTTATTAAAACACCATTGACAGGACTGGCCATTTTTTAAGGCAATTTGGTGAATAGTGACCGTTATGTTGTAGTAAATCGGTCTAACTCGGCATCACTCATATTTGAAAAATATAAAGTACGAATGTATATTAAATATATGCAAGGGTATTTACCAAAGCATAGGAAACTCTCTTTATGGCACATCCATTATCTGTTGCAATTAATACTCAAGCAGGGGCGGCGGTCTATAGTAAAACCGCTTTAAGGTTGTATGATTTTTGGGTGCATGGCTTGTCTAATCATTATTTATGGCACTGCCCTACAGTACAACTTCAAGCCTTATATCAACAGCATAGCACTAATAATCATTTAGAAGTGGGTGCAGGAACAGGCTATTTTTTAAAACAGGTCACGTTTAACCGTCTTAAACCACGCATTGTGTTAATGGATTTAAACACCAACACCTTAGAGGTGGTTTCTAAAGCAATTGCTCATTATCAACCCGCAGGTGTCGTTAATGATATTTTAAGTGTGCATCAGCCTGTATTACCCTTATTTGACTCGATTGCCTTTAATTATGTGTGGCATTGTTTACCTGCCAACGCCAATAAAGAGCAAGCATTTACTCATTTAGCGCAATTTTTAAAACCTGATGGCGTATTATTTGGCGCAACTTTATTAGGCAAAGACATCAAATTAAACCCTTTTGCTAAAGGTTTAATGGCTTTGTATAACCAAAAAGGTATTTTTGGCAATCAAGACGACAGTTATGATGCCTTAGAAAGTGCCTTAGCCGCCAATTTTAGTCGTTACGAAATCCGTCAAGTGGGTACGGCAGCTATTTTTACAGCATGGAAATAGGCTTCGGCTACGCTCAGCCACCCAAAGCATTACTGAACAGTCATATAATCGTGTTCCCTAAGCGAAGTCGAAGGGCGCACTTAACCCAAATTTTTTATCACTACAGAGGTTTTTTTAGATGAGCGACATCAACAGCAGCGAACTCACCCAGTTTCGCGATATGGTTAAACGTTTTTTGGACAAAGAAATTAAACCCTATTATGAGCAATGGGAAAAGGACGGCCTGATTCCACGCGAAGTCTGGCACAGCATGGGGGAAAATGGCCTGTTAGCGGTTGACTTGCCCGAAGAATACGGTGGCTGTGGTGTGTCTTATTTATACTCAATGGCCATTTTAGAAGAAGCCTCTTATGCCAACTATGGTTCGTTAGCCACAGGTTTATCGGTACACTCCGACATTGCCGCGCCTTATGTTTTGCATATTGGTAACGAGGCGCAACGTCAACAATGGCTCCCTAAACTAGCTAGCGGTGAAGTGATTGGCGCAATTGGTATGACCGAACCTGGTGCAGGTTCTGACTTACAAGCGATTCGTACTACCGCTATTTTAGACGGCGACCATTATGTATTAAACGGTTCTAAAACGTTTATTACTAACGGCCAACACGCTGATTTAGTGATTTTAGCGGCCAAAACTGACCCTACAGGTGGTGCAAAAGGCGTAAGTTTGTTTTTGGTCGATATGAATTTAGCAGGTTGTGCGCGTGGTCGTAACCTCGAAAAAATGGGCTTACATGCTCAAGATACCTCTGAGCTATTTTTTGACAACGTCAAATTACCCTTAGATAGTTTATTGGGCGAAGCAGGCAAAGGATTTAGCTATTTAATGAATGAACTACCGCGTGAACGCCTCAATTTATCGGTGTGTGCTGTTGCCGCTGCCGAAGGTTTATTGGCCGAGACCGTTGCTTATACCCAAGAGCGCAAAGCGTTTGGTAACCCAATTAGCAAATTACAAAACACCCGTTTTACTTTGGCTACTTGCCATACCGACATTGCCATTAATCGGGCTTTTGTTGACCAGTGTGTGCGCCAATACATGGAAGGTAAACTGGATGCCACCCAAGCTGCCGTTGCTAAATTAGCCAGCACCGATATGCAAGGTCGCGTAGCCGATGCTTGCCTACAAATGTTTGGTGGTTATGGCTATATGTTGGAATATCCTGCGGCGCGGGCTTATGTAGATGCGCGTATTCAACGTATTTATGGTGGCACTAATGAAATTATGAAAGAAGTGATTGCACGTTCTTTAGTAGGGCGTTAATAACTCTTAGAGAGTTCGTTTTTAGCAGCGAACTCTCTTTTTTAAATCTAAACCGTAAACCATCACACACTCTTACCCTCTCCCTTGCTTTAAACTCCCAAAAACAAAACAATAACCCTAAACCATTTATCTGACTAATCGCTAACTTGTCTTAGTAAACTTGACAATTGTACTAATAAGGCATATCGCTAAAGCATAACGATATTAAGGCTTGCAAGACATCATTTAAGTACCATAATAGTTTTATGCAGCCCTATAATTTAATCAAAATAAAAAGAGGAAAATCTCTATGCGCTACGCAATAAAAACGCTTCTTTTGTCTTTGTCTTTGGTCGTAGCAGCACCCCATGCAATAGCAGGTCTTGATGACTTAGACGAATTACAGAGCAAAATTGGTAAGGACTGGGTCTTTGTTAAAAATGACCAACGTCATGGTTTTAAAACTTATGCCAAACAAGAGGACGGCAAACGGTTTCGCTCGTTTAAAGCCGAAGGGGTTTTTAATGCTTCCGTTGGCTCATTTATTCGCATGGCTACCGATTTTGACAATATGAAAAAATGGACGTGGCACGCCATTGACTCTAAGTTACTTAAAAAAGTTTCAGCTACCGAATATTATTTTTATGTGACCCACGATTCACCCTATGGTGTACCCGACCGCGATGTGGCACTCCACATGATTTTTGAGCCACAAAGCAAAGGCAAACCATATATCACCATGACCGTTAGGGCTGTACCTGATTATATCCCCGAAAAACCGCCTTTTGTGCGTATGACCGCTGAAGAAATGAACGTAAAAATAACCCCTTTACCTGATGGTAAAATGAGCATTGTTAATGAAGGTTATGTTGATCCAGGTGGCAATATGGCTTCGTGGGCGATTAACTTTGTGCAACGTAGCGCACCTTATGCCACGCTATTAGGCATGCGCCGTATGTTGCAACAACCCGAAGTCACAAACTCTAATACTCCGCTTCCATTTCCTGTTTATGAGTACGGCAATTTACCTTAACAGCCGCTCCGCTATCGTTAACTTGCTCACACATTAAATATGTGAGCAAGTTATATACATATCAATACCAATTTGTATTAATCCTGAACACCTGCTTGACACCAAGCACTTGCTACGAGTAGTTTGCTGAGTCGATGCTATGCTACAGGAGCAAAAATAATGTACAAAAAGCTCACTATACTTCCTTTACTCGCTTGCATGTTTTGGCCGATTCAAAGCGTCTATGCCGACAGTAATGATTTAGATGAATTTCGTAGTAAATTAACAAATGAATGGTTATTGGTAAAAAATGACCGTTTAAGACAAATTAAAACTTATGCCCGTTTAGAAGATGGTAAACGCTATCGTTCTTTTAAAGTCGAAGCCAATCTTGATGTTTCTACCGAGGCTTTAGCTCGGGTATTACTTGATTTTGAAAACTATACGCGCTGGTTTTGGAAAACACGCGAATCTAAACTGATTCGTCAAAACTCACCCACCGAATATATGGTGTATATGGTGCATGATGCGCCCTATGGACTACCCGACCGAGACACCGTGATTAAAGGCACAATTGAGCCTCAAGCCAAAAACAAACCTTATGTCACTTTACGTGTTACGGCGACACCCGATGCACTACCTGCCAAACCGCCTTTGGTACGTATGATAGCCGAAGAAATGACTATTAAATTTACACCTACGGGTAATAACAAACTCGAAATGACGACCGAAGGCTATTTTGATCCGGGTGGTGTTGTTCCTGCATGGGCAGCCAATTTTGTGCAACGTAGTGCGCCTTATGCTGTGATTGTGGCCTTACAACGTATGGCACAAAGGCCAGAATACAACAGCAAATCTAAACAACCGCTGCCTTTTACTATTTACAATTACGATAATTTACCTTGAGCATCTCTAGTATTGCGAGCAACACAACTTGGCGTACTCTCTATATGCACCAATGTAGCTTATGGCTCGTGCTTTTAAGTTGTTACAGCCATCAGGTATTGGCCGTTAATGAGCTGGAAGAGTTAAGGCCGCACTTAGGTAATGAATGGCTTCAAATTCAAAATGATAAGCGGAATGACATTAGAACCTATATTCGCCATGAAGATGACAAGCCCTTTAGGTCATTTAAGGCCGATATGAGGCTAGATGTCAATCTTAAAACACTTGCATCGGTGATGTTGGATTTTGATAATTACACCAAATGGTATTGGAAAACACGAACATCTAAACTACTCAAAAAACACTCCCCCACGCATTTTATTATTTATATTGTGCATGATGCACCTTACAACATTCCTGATTTAGATGTTATTTTAGATGCCGTTGTTGAACCACAAAGTGCTTCTCAGTCAGCAATTACCATTAAAGTATCAGCGTTGCCTGACTATCTTCCGTTAAAGCCTCCCCTGCATCGTATGGCGGCCGAAGATATGAGCATTAAAGTAACCCCTTTACCTAACGAACGTGTACATATTGAGGTGCAGGGCTATTTTGAAGTTCGTAATCATGTGTTACCCCTATGGGCAGCCAATATGATTCAACGCACTGCCCCGTATGCGGTATTAACACAACTCAAAAAAATGGCTAATTTAGAGCATTATCAAAAAGCCAATACCCCGATTGGTTTTGCGGTATATAACCACGAGGAGTATCAACGGGCATTTAACTCAACTCTGCCCTAAGCTCACTAAGTAACTCTGTACTTGCAACATGAACACCGCGCCAAATAAAAAAGCTTTCGGCTGCTTGCTCAACCAACATCCCTAAACCATCGCTTACTGTCGCTTGTTGTGCTGTCGCCCATATCAAAAACGGTAACTCCGCTTTGCCATAAGCCATATCATAGGCACACGCACCTTGCGCTAAAATATCGTTAGCTAAGGGCGGCAGCTCACCTTGTAAAGAAGAAGAAGAGCCATTAATAATAATATCTACACTTTGAGTCGCTATCTCATCAAAGCGCAGCGCATCAATATTGCCATAAGCTCTAAAGATATTCGCTAAGTTTTGGGCTTTGCTATAAGTACGATTAACAATCCATAATTGACTTGGGTTTTGTGCCAATAACGTGCCCAATACACCCCGAACTGCACCACCTGCGCCCACCACCAATATCCGTTTACCTTCGAGTGTCCAGCCTAAATTTTGCGTCATATCACGCACAAGGCCAACACCGTCGGTATTATCACCATAGATACGGCCGTCTTTGCCTTTCATTAAGGTATTTACTGCTCCTGCTTGCGTGGCACGTGATGATTTAACTTCACTCATCTCATAAGCCTGCCCTTTAAATGGGAGGGTAATATTGAGTCCTTTACCTTCATCAAAAGCAAAAAAGTCGGTGACTACCTGTCTAAAACCCTCTAAAGGCGACAAAATCGCTTCATAACTCATGTCTTGTTGAGCATCTAAGGCAAAAGCACGGTGTATTCGTGGTGAGCGACTATGGCTAATTGGATTGCCAATTACAGCGTAACGGTCTGTCATATTTATACCCATTCTTTGGCTGGTAAAAAATCTTGATAAAAACGTGCTTCTATAGAATCTGGCTCAGGGTGATAGTCATATTGCCACGACACCAAATTAGGTAAGGACATGAGAATAGATTCGGTACGCCCTCCTGTTTGTAATCCAAAAATTGTGCCTCTATCGTAAACTAAATTAAACTCTACATAACGACCACGACGGTATAATTGAAAATTACGCTCATGCTCACCATACGGCATATTTTTACGTTTAGCCAAAATGGGCTTATAGGCATTGATATACCCCATACCAACCGCTTTAATAAACTCAAAACAGCGTTCAAAACCCCATTCGTTTAAATCATCAAAAAACAAACCACCAATACCACGCGCTTCTTGACGATGCTTGATATAAAAATAGTCATCACACCATTTTTTGTATTTAGGATAAACCTCTGCCCCAAAAGGCTCACAAACATCTTTGGCCATTTGATGCCATGCTTGGCAGTCTTCTACAAAACCATAATATGGTGTTAAATCAAAACCACCACCCACCCACCAAACAGGTGCTTCGCCTTCTTTTTCGGCCACAAAAATACGAATATTGGCATGAGAGGTAGGCGCATAAGGATTTTTGGGATGAATCACTAACGACACGCCCATTGCCTGAAACGAGCGTCCTGCGAGTTCGGGACGATGCGCGGTTGCTGATGGAGGTAGTTTAGAGCCATATACATGCGAAAAATTGACACCACCTTTTTCGATAACTGCGCCATTTTCTAATACTCGTGAACGACCACCACCCCCTTCGGCTCGTTGCCATGTATCTTCTTTAAATATGCCGCCATCTTCGGCAATAAGTTGTTGGCAAATATGGTCTTGTAACGACAATAAAAAGGCTTTTACTGCCGCTAAATCGGGGTGATTCACAGACATAACACTCTCTTATTAAGAAGGACGTAACACCGCGCCTGTGCGGGCATCGCGGATTTGTGAGGGGTTTAGATTGCCACCTAAAGGCGCATCAACAATATAGTCTATCTGATTAGCAAAAATATGCCCAATTTGTGCAGGATTTTGTGCGGTAGCTTGAGTGCTAATATTGGCACTGGTAGAAATAATCGCGCCACCAAAAGCCTCACACAAGGCTTGTACAGGTGCATGTGCCGACACTCTAACAGCTAAACTTAAATGCTCGCCTCGAATCCATTGCGGTACAGAGGCAGTTACAGGCACAACCCATGTTTGTGCGGCTGGCCATGAATCTACGACACGCTGACGCTCATCAGAGCTTAATAACTGCAAATAAGACTCGACTTGCACTACATTGGCAGCAATTAAAATTAGTCCTTTGGCCATAGGACGTTGTTTTAAGGCCAATAGCTTTAATACAGCTTGTTCGTTAAACGGGTCACAACCTAAGCCCCAAACGGCTTCGGTAGGATAGGCAATAACACCACCTTGTTTTAAGGTAGCAACGGCTGTTTGAATTTGTAGGGGGGATAGAGGGTTCATCATGATTATTGCCAATCATCCTAAAATGATGTTTAAGCTGTGTTTTAAGCCTAGCAAATCATTTGCCGACAGTTGGCCTAGCGACTTAAGTACACACGATTTGTCAATACTCAATAGCAAAGGTTTTAGTAGTGATGCTTTTATTAAGCCTGCATATTGCCAGTCTTGTATTTCATATTCCCCAAAAGAAGGCGCAGCTTTAATTTGGCTAGTAATGGCCATTAACAAAATATCAGACTTATATTGATTATAGGCATGACTACTCACCACAACAGCAGGTCGTTTTTTGCTACTTTGTTGATTACTAAAAGGAAATGGCACTAATACTACATCACCAAAGTTATAATGTATCGTAGGAGGCATCGTCATCATTATCCCAAATAGTGGCAAGACTCGCTTGGCTACTTTGTGTGGTGGTGTAGCTAAGTGCTTTATGCTGCTCTCTTTGGTACAAAAACTCAATAAAATCAATAACTTCTTGTTGCCGCTCATTAGGTAATGCTTGCAAATATTGCAGTGTTTGCACTATTGGCAATGAGGGGGTTGTTTGCATGATGATTCTCGATTTAAGGGGCTATCTGTTGAGTGTAGCAAAAAAAATAAATTAACATCTATTTTACTATTCTTGCATGACTTTCTCCTTAGGTTTATTTTAACGCAACTGTTCATAACCACCCGACACAGTGGCAATTTTTCCTGCCAATTCCAACTCCATTAACAAACTGGCTAAACTTGACGCATCCCAAGTACCNNGCAATATCTTCCAAAATATGTGCAGGCTCTTCGACCAACTTTGCACCTTGTCTAATTAAGGCATGACACCCTTTGGCTTGTAAATTAAACACTGAACTTGGGATTGCCCATACCTCGCGGTTTTGGTCGGCAGCAAGCTGCGCGGT
This sequence comes from Moraxellaceae bacterium UBA2032, assembly GCA_002333125.1. Classification (GTDB taxonomy): domain Bacteria; phylum Pseudomonadota; class Gammaproteobacteria; order Pseudomonadales; family Moraxellaceae; genus Agitococcus. The sequence continues at coordinate 21,282 of DDBM01000009.1, forward strand.
AATAAGCGAGCCACTTTCTAAGGCGGCCTCAACCACCAACACCCCTAAACTCAAACCACTAATAATGCGGTTGCGGCGTGGAAAATGATAATTAATAGGTGGTGTGAGCGGCAAAAATTCACTGACTAATAAGCCATCTTGCGCCACAATTTGCTCGGCTAAACGACTATGCTGACGTGGATATAAGTGCGCTAAACCCGTGCCTAAAACGGCAATAGTAATACCTTTAGCATGTAACGTGGCTTGATGTGCCGCGCCATCTATACCCAATGCCAAACCGCTGGTAATGGCTAAACCTTGTTGAGATAACTCACTAGCAAACAATTCGGCCAACTTAAAACCGCCTTGCGTCGCTTTGCGTGTGCCTACAATGGCTATTTGTGGCCATGTTAAATGACTGATTTCACCACGACAAAATAATAAGGGAGGTGCATCGGGGATTTCTTTGAGTAAGGGAGGATAGCGAGTGTCATCTAAAGTAATAACTGCTATGTGTAATTGTTCAAGCGTTTTTAGGGTTTTGCTTATCTCTTGGGCAATGCTGGTATCGTGACCTTGTTGCCATTGGCTGTAATTGGCCACTACTTTGGCCGAGACCCCTGCTTGTTGCCATTGTACGCTAGAAGCCATTAACACCATTTTTGGAGAAGAAAATGCGCGTAACAATTTATAAAATGCAGACGACGATTGCTCAACCAATCGCCATAACAAGAGCCAATCTAAATACAAAGTTTGAGACATAAAAAATCCTTTTACTTAAAACTGACAACTTGCTTTTAAAATCCCTTCGACTACGCTCAGGGAGCAGTTTAGGTGGTTGAGCGTAGTCAAAACCAAACAATAAAAAAAGCTGTCTTATAAAGACAGCCTTTTTAGTCAAACATTAAGGTTTAGTCACCACTAACAGGTGGTCGAATTTCATCGCCTACACTAATGGCGGTAGAGGCACGTAACACAATCGCATAGCTAACTTTGTCAAATGTACGAAACACCATAGCCAAGCCTGCACGCTCTGATGGCAGACGGATCAGCTCTTCTTTAACGCGGTCTGTTACCACCGCACCGCGTTGATACAAGGCAAAAGTATTGCCTTGTTTAACACCATCACGGTCGCCGCGATTTAGTACAATCACACTGTTAAGGCCACCGTTTACCAAAGAACCCATGATACGAATAATACGCCCTGCTTTGACGTTTTCTGGATTACTCGGATAAAAAATCGGAGTCACTGCACGCGCTTCAGTAGCAAATACACGGTCGCCAATGCGTACTTCTTGAGTGCTACGTGCAATTTCAAAAGAAGCGATATCGCCCTGTAATGCAACGATACGTCCCGAAGCGACATCTTCACCTTCAAAACCTAAATATTCTTTGGTTTCTGGGTCGTCATAACGTAAGCCTTTACGATACACACCCAACGACTCGCCTAATTTAAAGTCTTTACCACGCAAATATACCGTATCACCTTGACCTGCTAATACACGTTTACTACCCGCTGACAACACATAAGGTGCTTTGGTAAAATCATCTGCACCAAATACACGGCTATCGGTTAAATAAGAGCGAATATCTTTAAGCGAAATCGCAGGGATGGCTAAATCTAAATCTTCAACACGAATTTGTGGGCTAAGGCTATTAGAACCACTGCCACCGCTAATGCTTGCACTATTGCTTAAATTAGCTAATACCTGCTCACAACCGCCGCCTGTATCTATTGCAACCACCGAGCGTTGCTCAATATGGCAAAGTAGTAAACTATCACCCGGAAAAATCAAATGAGGATTACGCACTTGTTGGTTAGCCTGCCAAATTTCTGGCCAACGCCAAGCATCATTTAAATAGCGGCTAGCAATGCCCCACAAGGTATCGCCTTTTTGGACAGTATAACGCTCAGGCGCACCTGTTTTTACGTCATCAGATTTAACATCAGCTTGCAATGGTGCGCTAAACATTGCAGAAACAAGCGCGAGTAACACCAATTTTTTCATTATCTATTCCCTTGTTGGCGGGACTTTTCATAGTCAGGACTGACACAAGACTATTTATATAGCTCTTGCCAAGGCCGCATTTAAAGCTTTGAGTATTATTTCTTTGTGTGCCATCTAAGCTAATCGCTTATAATATGGCATTGTGCTGAGATTGTAGAGACAGTTATCTCGCTTGGCAATGCCAAGACTCTCAACAGATGCAATTCAACGTACTTTTACAACAGGCTGCACCGCTTAGCAAGCCTTATAACAGCAGGTAATTCACATTATGGCAAAACTTCCAATTTTGCACTTTCCTGACCCACGTTTACGCACCAAAGCAAAACCTGTTGCCGTTGTTGATGATGCGATTCGTCAATTGATTAAAGATATGTTTGAAACCATGTACGATGCACCGGGTATAGGCTTGGCTGCGACGCAGGTTAATCATCATATTCGTTTGGTGGTGATGGATTTGAGTGAAGAAAAAAACCAGCCAATGGTTTTTATTAACCCTAAAGTAACGCCACTCACCCAAGAAAAAGCTCCTTATGAAGAAGGCTGTTTGTCTGTTCCTAGTGTTTATGATGTGGTTGACCGCCCGACGATGGTTAGGATAGAAGCACTTAATGAACAAGGCGAAGCCTTTAGTCTAGAAACCGATGGTTTATTGGCGGTGTGTATTCAACACGAGCTTGACCATTTAGAGGGCAAGCTTTTTGTGGATTATTTATCGAGCCTAAAACGTCAACGTATTAAAGCTAAATTGCAAAAACTGCAAAAGCAACAGGCGTAGCCCAGCCAAAATTTAAATTATTTAAAAAAGTCTTTTACAAACAATAAGCTGGGCAAAATGCCCAGCCTACGCTTGCTCCGTGTTGTGTAGGTTATTTCCAAGTCCACAAAGACTTTTCTGGCTTACTAATTGTTAATGTTGACTTTTTTAGCATCATACCAACTTCACCATTGCTAAAACCGATTGCACCACCATAATTACCTCGTAAAATAAACGTGATATTTTTATCTGTTAGAATATTTATAGGATACGGCTCACGACTACTATTCATATTTGCTAAATCAGGACGCGCATAAACTCCACCTCCCCATTGCCATAATCTTCCTTTATCATCAAGTGCTAGCGACCTTGAAATTTGTGTTATGTGGCCAATATTTTTGACCTTAACAAATTCTTTTTTACTATTAAATGTACCATCCCCTAACTCGCCACTCACATTTTCACCTTGTGCATAGACAAAACCATCTCGTGCCAATATGTATATATTGGAATGAGATAACGCTATATCAGAAATGGTAATTTTGGAATTTGGTAGAAGTGTACTTATAGAAACAGGCATGTCTGACTTAGATATAGAACCATCTATGGATAAATATTTCCACACAAAACCATGACCATCTTTTGTTAACACAGCACTATCAAACGAGGTAGCAATCACTTTAACCGCTTGCTCATTCTTATAAATCACCGTGGGCATTCTTTTTATGTCTTCGTCATTTTTTACGTTATTTAATATATGAGCATTATTACCCCATCCCCACACTCGTCCCTGTTTATCTAACGCCAAGGAAAAATTATCACCTGCCCCTATACTCACCACCTCCTTTAAATCAGGTATCTGTTTGGGGGTTCGTTGCTGTTGGTCATACTTCAAATTTGCTGGGTCACCATAAGGTAAGCCATCTGCTTGGTAACCCAATTGCCCTTTTTTGTTGTCACCCCAACTCCACACCGTGCCATCTTTACGCAACGCTAATACATGCTCACCGCCTACAGCTACTTCTACAAAATCAGTCATATTAGGTATTGCTTGGGGGGTTGGCCTACTTTCAAACTTACCAAGCCCCAACATTCCATAGCCCCAACTCCATACTGTGCCATCTTCTTTTACACCAACGGCAAAGCTATGCCCTAATGCCAACCGCTTAGGCTGTGTGTTTATGGGTAAGGGTTGCTCAAAGGGGCGTGTGTCGCCTTGCCCTACAACCACATTACCCACCACAGGCACTTCATACACCGAAGAAATACAGCCGCTTAATAACAAGGCTGATAAGCAATAAGCCAAATAACGCATTTTTTTATCCTTTTACTCAAGTTTAAACAGTGTGGCTAAAACACAAACCGTGCCAACCATTTAAAACAATATTTTTCAATGAGTTAACATTTAATAGCAAATCATATTTTTAAACAAATAGACTTAATTTGTTGCATGGCAAACGTTTTTTGTAGGGTGTTTTTATAAATAGCCCCAAATGTGGGTTGACGTAGCAAACCCACAATTTACATTTATTTATCGTGGGTTTCGTTCCTCTACCCACGCTACGGCCATTCGACCACCTACACACCCAAACAGGCTATTTTTCACCCTAATCATCAACAAACAAACAAGATTACGCTACAATAGCGGATTGTTTATTTTTAAGGTTTATTTTTTTGGACAGTCCCCTTCGTATCATTTTTGCAGGCACACCCGTTTTTGCTGCCGAATCGTTACGCGCCCTTTTACATACTCAACACCAAGTCGTTGGCGTTTATACCCAACCCGACCGCCCCGTAGGTCGTGGCCGCGAATTAAAGCCTAGCCCTGTTAAAGAATTAGCTTTAGCGCGCAAACTACCTGTCTTTCAACCTGTCTCGCTACGCGATAACCAAGCACAAGCCGAATTAGCCGAACTCGAAGCCGACATTATGGTTGTAGCGGCTTATGGCTTAATTTTGCCCAAAGCCGTGTTACAAACGCCTCGTTTGGGCTGTATTAATGTACATGGCTCTTTGTTACCGCGTTGGCGTGGTGCTGCGCCAATTCAACGCGCCATTTTGACAGGTGATAAAGAAACAGGCATTACCATTATGCAAATGGACGAAGGCTTAGACACAGGTGCAATGCTGTATAAAATGGCCTGTCCTATTTCGGAACACGACACCTCGGCCAGTTTGCATGACCGTTTAGCTTTTTTGGGCGGTGATGCCCTACTCACGGTATTAGAGGCCATCGAAAACGACGAGCCTTTTGCGCCTCAAGCCCAAGATAATACCCTTGCCACTTATGCCGCCAAACTCAGCAAAGAAGAAGGCAATATAAATTGGTTAGCGTCGGCCTTAGATATTACCCGTGCCATACGTGCCTTTAACGCATGGCCTGTTGCTTATACCCAAGTACATGGGCAAACCGTACGTATTTGGCAAGCACATATTGTTGTGGGCGAAAAAACCTCTGCCCCTGCAGGTATGATTATTAAAGCCGACAAACAAGGCTTATGGGTGGCAACAGGTGACAACCGCGTTGTGGCCATTGATAACTTGCAATTACCTAATGGCAAAGCCTTACGTTATGTAGATGTGCTTAACTCACGCAAAGAGCTTTTTGAAACAGGTACACACTTAGGCAACAAAGCATGAGTAAAAAACTCAATGTACGCGCCCTTGCCGCGCAAGCTCTTGCGCCCATTGTGAGTCAACAAGCTTCGTTAAGTAGCACATTGCCGCCGTTACAAACACGTTGCCCTGAACGTGACCGAGGTTTATTGCAAAATTTGGTTTACGGCACAGCACGTGAATGGTTGTATTTTCAGGCTCTTACCAAACCTTTACTACAAAAATCGCTTAAAGATAGCGAAGTCGTGGCTTTGTTAGCGATAGGGGTGTATCAAATTTTACGCACCCGCATTCCTGCTCATGCTGCGATTGGCGAAACTGTAGAATCCGCCAAACAATTGGGTTTAGCTCATACCGCAGGTTTATTAAATGCGGTATTACGGCGTTTTATACAAGAGCAAGAATCGTTATGCGCTAATGCCAGTAAATATCAACATGCTCACCCCGAATGGCTCTTAAAGCAACTGCGTAAAGACTGGCCACAACAGGCCGATGCCATCATGGCGGCTAATAATCAGGCCGCTGATTTAACCTTACGCATTAACGCACGCCAAACAACACGTGACGATTATTTGGCTTTATTGGCTGCACAAGACATTGAAGCGACACCTTGCGCTTATTCGTCTGTGGGGATTCGCTTAACCCAATTAGCCGATGTGAGCCAATTACCGCTATATGCGGAAGGTGGCTTTTCGGTACAAGATGNNGCAATTATTGGCAATTGACAACGAAGCAAAGCGCGTACAACGCATGTTTGAAAACTTAACACGCCTAAAGCTTAATTTGCCTTTTGTAAAAGTATTAACGGCTGATGCCAGTCAACCCCAAGACTGGACGCAAGATTTAACGTTTGATGCGATTTTGTTAGATGCACCGTGTACCGCAACGGGCGTGATTCGTCGTCATCCTGATATTAAACTGTTACGCAAAGCCAGTGATGTGGCACAAACCGTGGCTTTACAAGCTCAAATTTTGGCGGCGTTATGGCCTACACTTAAAACAGGTGGGCGTTTGTTGTATGCCACTTGCTCGGTATTAAAAGCCGAAAATGAACATCAAATGACTTCGTTTTTGCATCATCACGCAACAGCCAAAGAGATTGTTTTAGATGCAGTTTGGGGTGAAGCACGGCCTCATGGGCGGCAAATTTTTCCGAGTTTACACGGTGGTGATGGTTTTTATTATTGCTTGTTAGAGAAAACAGCCTAATGTTTTGGCTTATAGAGTTAGCATTTATTGTGCTGGTGTTTGGTGGCTTGGCGTTGTTAGTGTGGCATAAAAGCAAACAGCTTAATAAAGATGAATAATCTGAGTAAAACAGAAACAAGTTAATGTCAACTGGCATTTAATTTCTGTAGAGTTTGCACTTCAACAAACCTGCAAAGGCGGATATATTCCGCCACGATTAAAACGCACAACAACCCAAAAGCGTTTGCAACAAAGCTACTCAGTTTAGTCTATTTAGCTTGCTTTTGGCGGGTCAAATAAACAACCAAACCTAATATAGTGACTAAAAACAGGATACTAATGTTGACAGTGCCTAACCCCAATCCACCGTATTGATGTGATTGAGATAAAAAATCACCACAAGACGCACCAAATGGACGAGTCAAAATATATGCGAACCAAAATGCAGCAACCGCATTGGCTTGAAACCCATAATAAACGCCTGTTACAACACCAATAAGCACACCAAACACTAAGGCAGATTTAGCGTAACCTAAGCCATAACCTTCTGCAAACAAGTCCCCTGCGGCTGTGCCTAAAGCAAAGGTAAACAATATCGCACTCCAATAAAAAAGCTCACGTTTGCGTGTATAAATCGTATGAATCGACAGCGTTTTTTCACTAACAAACCACACAATAAACGCAACCAACAATGCCAAACTAAAGCCTATGGTACTCACAACCAAACTCACGCCCAAATTATCGACCAAGTTATCAGTTAGCAGCGTGCCAAAAATACTAATTAAAACAACCGTCAACCAGTAAAGCCAAGGCTTATATTGCTTAGCCTTTAGTTGTGTTGTTAAACAAATTAATAATAAACCACCCATAATATATGTGGTATTTGCCATGCCTACACGCATATTAAAGGCCAAAAAGTCAGCGGCCGTTTCCCCAACAGTAGTTGCCATTATTTTAATCACCCAAAAAATCAGGGTGACTTCTGGCACTTTATTAAATAGCTTTGTTGCATTAATGCTTTCTGATGTTTGCATTATTTGTTACTCCAAAAAAACTAAAAACTCCAAACCGCTGTAACGGCTAAATGACCACCTAATACATCGGGGGTAATAGCTAATGACTGTTGCTTACTCTCGGTTAAATAATAAGAAAGTGTTGCCCCTAATGCACAGCCTGCAACCACATCACGCCAATGATGCAAACCTTCATCGACTCGTGAATACGCCACAAAAGCAGCAGGCACAAAAGCAGGGATGCCATATTGCCAACCATAACGCCGACCAATAAACGCCGCGCCTGCACATGCACTACTGGTATGCCCTGACGGAAAAGACTGATTGCCGCCATTAGGTCTTTCACCCAACGCGGTATTATTAAAAGCTTGTTTTAATACTTGGGTCGAAAGCCCTGTTGCCGCCATGGTGTATGCCCATTGTTTTGCACCTGTGCTATCGCCTTGCCACCATGCCGCTGCTAACCCTGCGGCTGGCAAAGCAAGCTGGATTAAATCCCCTGCGCTACGGTCTGCATCACCACTCGGTAAACTTTGCGCATAGCTATTTGCTGCCAAGAAACACCAGCACACAAGCCATATATTAAGAAGAGCTTTCATTTGATCTCCCCTAAAAGCGTCGCGTTTTTGCGTAAGGTGCTTGTGGTGTATAGCACCAAACAAACTAAAATCGACAGCAACACTATCGACGAGCCTATTGTTCCAAAACCTAAGCCACCTTTAACCATCGGCTTAGTCAATAAATCGCCTACGGTTGCCCCCAGCGGACGGGTTAAAATAAACGCCATCCAAAACAACAAAATTGGTGATATTTGAGTATAAAACTTAGCCAACGCTACCACGGCTATCGTTCCCGAAATTAGCAAAGCCCCACCTGCAAAGCCTAACCCCGAATCATCTGCCAAAAAGTCCCCCAGAGCTGTACCCAAGGTATTAGATAGCAAAATCGCCAACCAATAAAAAGACTCAGCACGCAATGATTTAACATCAGTCACCGCTAAGGTTTTTTCGGTAATACGCCACACAGCCAATACCAACATTAATAAACAAACCAATAACATCGAGCCTTTGGCATAACCTAAGCCTAGGGTTCTATCCATATAATCCGACATGGTTGTGCCTGCAGTACTGGTGGACAAAATAACCGTCCAATACAACACAGGGTTATACGCCTTACTAGCAAGCTGTGTGACCAAGGTAACCAAAAAAACAGTAATAAGAATCATTGAACTGATGGCATAACCCACATTTAAGGTCATGGACAACAAATCGCCTGCGGTTTCGCCTAAGGTGGTGGCACAAATTTTCATTATCCAAAAAAACAGGGTAATTTGAGGCAGTTTGCTAAGTGCAGTGCTTTGATTTAGCGCAGAGGCAGACATAAGGGCTTACTCTTAAGTTTACGAATAGCTATTAGTATGAAGCGCAATACTTAAAGAAGTCTTAAGCCTATCGGCTAAAGATAAAGCATCGTTGCTTAAACCTTAAAAATACAAATGCTATTACTTGTAATTCAAATGTATATACGTTATGGTGTAGTCTCATTCACGAAGACAGGACGACTCTTATGTCTAAATCATCTAAAAAAGAAGCTAAATTACTCGCCAAAAAAATTGCCAAAAAAGCGTAAGCGTCCAGCGGACT
>DDBM01000234.1 GCA_002333125.1 Moraxellaceae bacterium UBA2032
TATCGTCTTGCAGCCAAAGACTGGGGCGTTAATTTTAAGTTAAAAGCTTACAGCGATGAAAAAATTGCCACTGAAGATTTTAGAGTAGGGCAGTGTGATGCGGTAGTCATCACAGGGTTACGTGCTAAGCCATTTAATACTTTTGCGGGTAGTTTAGAATCCATTGGCGCAATTCCTAGTTATCAACATCTAAAAATAGTGGTAGGTGCAATTAGTAGCCCTAAAGCTGCGGCATTAATGAGCCAAGACGCTTATGAAGTAGCAGGGGTAATGCCGTTAGGCTCAGCTTACCTTTTTTTGCGTGACCGCAGTATTGATGAAGTGGGTAAATTGGCAGGTAAAAGATTTGCGGTGTTTGATTACGATAAATCTCAATCACAGTTAGTACAAGGTATTGGCGCGCAGGCCGTACCCTCTGATATTAGTAATTTTGCCACAAAATTTAATAATGGAGTGGTGGATGTGATAGCTGCTCCTGCAACGGCTTATCGTCCTTTAGAGTTATATCGCGGCTTAGGCGACAAGGGTGGTATTCCTGATTTTTTAGTTGCTCAAGTATTTTTACAAGTTGTATTACGTAAAGAGGGTTTTCCTGAAGATTTTGGCCAAAAATCAAGAACATATCTCTTTGGCCAATTTGACCGTGTATTGGCAGCAGTACAGCGTTACGAAAAAGACATTGCGCCTAAATACTGGCTACATATTCCTGATGCAGATCGTCCACGTTATGTAGAGCAAATGCGTCAGGCGCGTATTAAGCTAACTAAAGACGGCATTTATGACAAACGAATGATGTCGTTATTAAAAAAAGTACGTTGTCAAATTGAGCCAAGTAGTGCTGAATGCAGCGATAGTGCAGAATAACAAAGTGATAATTAAAAATTTAATGTTGAATAACAAAGATAAATATCTAGGATTAAAGCCAGTTGTGATACTGGCTTTTGAGTTTAGGGATTTTTCCCTAAATTGGGGTGCATTGTTAAAATGCAGCGTTTGTTTTATCAGAAGAAGCAGGAAAATATGAACCATAAGCCTGTATTTTTAAATCGTTCCTTGTCGGAATGGTTATCGAGTTTACCAGTTTTGCTGTTGCTCGTATTAACATTAGTAATTGGCACGGGAGAAATGATTCACGGCCAGTTATTGCGTATGGGCGAAAAAATATTTGGAGATCCCGAAACAGGGGTTCAGTATTTTATGCTGCGTGCCGATCCTACAAAGCCAGATTGTAACACCAACCCTGATATTGAAGCCGAAGTGCAAAAAAAAGTTGCAGGTGGTGGAGAGGATGACGGATTTGGTGGTCTATTTGCAGATGAAGTCATTGATCCAGAGGCGGTGCGTCAATCGTTGATGACTGCGCGTGACCAGTGTGTACAAAAATATAAAGCATACGAAAGCCTCAGTAAGCATGTTACGCCCGAACTCAAAGCATATCGTGCCTTTGAAACGGCTTTTTTTGGTATTTTTAGGTTTGGTACAGAAAATCGCTCTGTTATTTTGATTTTGATGGTTGCTATTGCGGCAACAACAACAACATTAGGTTTACACCATATTGCATTAAGACCACCTTCAACAAAAGTGGATTTTAAGGTTTATTCGATTGCGATGGTGGCAGCAAACGCTTTATTGTTGGCATCAAGTATTGCCTATTGGAAGTTACAAATTGCATCAGGTATTCCAATAGAACATCCTATTATTAATTATTTATGGGTTGGATTGTTTTCGGCATTGATTTTAATTAGTGCCAAACAGTTTATTAAACCTCCTGCCGAAGCTGCAGAAGGTGGCAGTATAGGTATGGCTTTGTTGTCTGTACCGCTGTATGCGTTTATGGCGTTAAACTCAGGTTTGACCTTTTTGCTTGGACAGCATTATTCAGGATTGGCGATTTATTTGGGTCAAATGATGGAGTTGTCAGGTGTATTCTTAAACTTGGCTTTGTACATTTGGGTAGGTATGTTGCTTAAACAGACCCGTGTTGTGGACTTGTTTTTGAATGTTGTGCGTCCTTGGAAGTTTTCACCTGAAGTTCTAACATACATTATCTTACTTGCGGCGGCCATTCCAACTGCTTATACAGGCGCGTCGGGTATCTTTGTTATTGCGGCTGGTGCGGTTATTTATAAAGAAGTATATGCCTCGGGTGCGCGCCGTCAATATGCCTTAGCAGCAACCGCTATGTCTGGTTCTTTAGGTGTAGTGTTAAGTCCTTGTTTACTCATTGTGGTGATTGCTGCACTTAATAAAGAAGTGACAACCTCTTTACTATATGGCTGGGGGGTAAAAGTATTTTTATTAACCTCAACGATGTTTTTAGTCGTCTCATTGCTAAACTCTAAAGAAGGTTTTAAGTTCGCCAAACCTGCGGATGCCTTGCCGCAATCTGCTCGTGCCTTAGTGCCTGTATCTGCTTACGTGGTGATTACACTGATTGTGGTTATGTTCTATCAGTACATCTTAAGCACTAAGCTTGATGAGTTTACTGCTCCGATGATTTTACCCTTTATCATGCTTGCTATCGTTTGGTTTGATAAAGTACGCCGTGAGCCAGTAGCTAATGTTGCGCCAGAAATTGCCGAGCGTCGTGTTGGATTTGAAGAAGGTGTTCGTACCGCAACCAATGACACTATTGGTCATATTGGCGCGTTAATCATGTTAATGGCGTTGTCGGTGAGTATTGGTGGTGTTATTGAACGTTCGGGTATGATGGATGCTGTGCCTGAAACCTTTGGTAGTATTTACGTGGCTGTTTCTATTTTAATGGTGTTGTTGGTATTTGTAGGCATGATTATGGATCCGTTTGGTGCGGTAATCTTGGTCTCGGCTACTGTTGCACCAATTGCGTATAAAAACGGCATCGACCCTGTTCACTTTTGGATGATTGTTTTAACCTCCTTTGAGTTAGGTTACTTATCTCCACCTGTGGCACTTAACCAGTTGCTAACAAGGCAAGTCGTTGGTGAAAAAGAAATGGACGAAGCCGATGCCGAAGTACGCCATTTGTCTTTCTACTATCGTTATGAGCGTTGGATTTTGCCTCTATTTGTTATGGTACCGTCCTTAATTTTAGTGGTATATGTTCCTTTGTTCTTTTACGCTAAATAATTTTAAGCACCATACGGTGTTTAAAAGATAGTGTAGTTGTTGGGGGTAGCGTGTGTTATTAAACATAGGTTACTCCTATAAAAGCCGACTGTAAAAAGTCGGCTTTTTGTTTGGAAAGAATATGTCTTTAGCAACACGCAAGCTTATTTTATTTATATGGTTGGTATTATTAATTACTCAAATGGTGGGTATAGATTGTTTTATATTTGAGCGTGAGCTTATCAAGAAAGGTCAATTGTGGCGATTATTAAGCGCGCATTTAGTCCATTCAAATTATATTCATCTATTATTAAATATGTTGGCCTTAGCTTTGGTATTGATTTTATTTGAAAATTTGCTACGTGTTAGAGATTGGTTGTATTTAATAGTGATTTCGGCGGTATTGCAGAGTATAGGATTTTATGTGCTATTGCCTCAGGTAACAGCTTATGTCGGTTTGTCGGGTGTGCTACATACTTTATATGTTGTGGGTGCATTACGTTTATTGCAACAACCCAACGAGCGTATTTTTGCGACCATTTTATTATGTTTGGTGACATTAAAACTACTGACAGAACGTTTAGGGCAAGGTATATCTGTCACCGAGCAAATGATAGGTGGCCATGTATTAACAGAGGCACATTTGTTTGGTGCAATAATTGGTTTGATGTATGAGTTTGTCGCATTTAGTATTTTTAAAATAATAAACTTCAATGCCAAACAATGATTTATAACAAACTAGATTTTTTATTTTTGATGAGAATGTTGGCTCATGATTAGATGGCATGCTATTTTTTGGCTCTGGTGTTGTGTAACGAGTGTATGGGCAAGTGATGCGCCCACAAACTCAAAGCTGATATTAGATAAAGATAATATTAAAATTTGGACGTATAAAGTGCCACAAAGTTCACTTTATGGCTTTAAAGCGACGACCATCGTTAAAAGCACGTTATCAGGTTTAGTTGCATTAATTACCGATACTCAAAATGCAAATCGTTGGTTGTATCGCACTAGTCGTATTGATGTATTAGCGCGTGACGATAGTCAACAAAACTTTACTATTCGAGTCATTACTGATTTTCCATGGCCTTTTACCGACCGTGAAGCCCTTGTTGATGTACGAATTAATCAAGATATTAAAACAGGATATGTACGTATCGACAGTAATGAGTCGCCTTATGCCGCTAAATATCCTGTGAGTGATTGTTGTTTGCGAATGCCAATGGTTAAAGGTTATTGGTTATTTAAGCCTTTGCCAAATGGTATGGTAGAAGTATCGATGTCGGGTCATGCTGACCCTGGTGGACGTATTCCTGTAGGGGCAGTAAACTTTTTAATTCAAGAGCACCCTTACAATACATTGATAGGATTGCAGAATATAATTTCTGACGAAAAGTATCAAAAAGTCATTAACACGCAAATTAAAGAGCCATGATAACCAAACATGTTGTTATATGATTATGCCGTTACGAAAGTTAATTGTTCGGGGTTTTTTACTGCTGATAGCGGTAGTTTTTGCCTATCATCTGTGGTTGTTAGCTAATGTGTGGTGGTGGATAGACCATAACCCACAAACCACAGCTTTTATGAATACTCAGCGTCAGGTATTGCAAGCTAAAAACCCCGATGCCGAATTAAAATACCGTTGGACAGCATACACACAAATTTCTCCCCATATTAAACGTGCCTTAATTGCCTCCGAAGATGCTAAGTTTTTAGCGCATGAAGGGTTTGATTGGGAAGGGATTCAGACGGCATGGGAAAAAAACCTTAAAAAAGGAAAAATAGTTGCAGGTGGTTCAACTATTTCTCAGCAACTGGCAAAAAATTTATTCTTATCAAGTAGAAAAACCCCGTGGCGTAAATTAGAAGAAGCAACCATCACCGTGATGATGGAAAATATGATGAGCAAAAGACGGATTTTTGAAATCTACTTAAATGTTATTGAATGGGGCAATGGTATTTTTGGGATAGAAGCCGCAGCTCAACATTATTATAAAAAAAGTGCGCGTTATTTAAGCTCTGCCGAGGCGGCAAAATTAGCGGCGATGGTGCCAAATCCTCGTTATTATGATACTCATCGTTATGATAAAAAGCTTTTACGCAAGGCGCGGATTATTCAACGACGTATGTATTATGCTGACTATCCCTAAAATCAGGACTTACGCATTTTGCTAAGATAACCGCGCAAGTCCTAAAGGCTATGTCTTTTCATTTGCTTGACATAATTTTGCACTATACTTAGAAAGTACCCATAATTTTATTGTGGTTAAATAGATTACATGCGACTCAAGAGATGCCTACAATGGATAGCGAACAACCTATAGACTTAAATAACCCAGATTATTATTTAAACCGCGAATTGAGTATTTTAGATTTTCATTTACGAGTTCTAGAGCAGGCAGTAGATACCAGACACCCACTTATAGAACGCTTAAATTTTTTATTGATTTTTAGCCGTAACTTAGATGAGTTTTTTGAAATTCGTGTTGCAGGACTATTACAAAAATTATCGTTTGACTCTTCGAGTGTATCGAGCGATGGCGTGTTGGTTGAAGATACTTTAAAGTCGATTGCCGATATTTGTCATCAAGCAGTCGAAAAACAGTATCGTATTTTAAATGAAGATTTGTTTCCTGCATTAGCCGCGGAAAATATTCGTTTTTTAAAGCGTGATGAATTAAATGCCGCGCAAGCTGCATGGGTCAAACAATATTTTAAAGAGCAAGTATTACCTGTTTTAACCCCCATTAGCTTAGACCCTGCGCATCCTTTTCCGCGTTTAGTTAACAAAAGTTTAAATTTTATTGTTAGCTTAGAAGGTAAAGATGCTTTTGGCCGCCAAATTTCTTTGGCGATTGTGCCTGCACCACGTTCTTTGCCGCGTGTAGTGCGCCTGCCTGATGAGTTTAGCGAAGGTGGTGACCAACACGTTTTATTATCAGCCATTATTCATGAGCATCTCTCGGAGCTTTTTTCGGGCATGGTTGCCACAGGCTGTTACCAATTTAGGGTAACNNCGTTTTGGTAAAGCAGTGCGTTTAGAAGTGGCGGATAACTGCCCTAAAGAGATTAGTGATTATTTATTACGTCAATTTGGCTTAAAAGAGCAATCTTTGTATCGTGTAAGTGGTCCTGTAAATTTAGCGCGTCTATTGTCTAACTTTAATCGTCCTCGTTTACGTTATGCGCCGTTTACGCCGAGTATTCCGTCTATTTTACAAAAATCTGAAAGTGTCTTTGATGCACTCAAAAAACAAGATGTGTTATTACATCATCCTTTTGAGTCATTTACCCCTGTGATTAATTTTTTGCGTGAAGCCGCCCGCGATCCTCAAGTTTTAGCGATTAAACAAACCTTGTATCGTACAGGCGCAGATTCCGAAATTGTTAAAATTTTGGCTGATGCGGCACGTCATGGTAAAGAAGTGACGGCAGTCATTGAGTTAAGAGCGCGTTTTGACGAAGAATCAAATATCGAAGTGGCTAATAAGTTACAAGAAGCGGGCGCAATCGTGGTTTATGGCATTGTGGGTTATAAAACGCACGCCAAAATGATTTTAGTGGTACGTCGTGAAGACGATAAGCTGCATCGTTATGTGCATTTAGGCACAGGAAACTATCATGCAGTGACAGCACGGATTTATACCGATTATGGTTTAATGACGGCAAATAATGAGTTATGTGAAGATGTGCATAAGATTTTTCAAGAGTTAACAGGCATGGGTAAAATGGCCAAACTCAAAAAACTATTACATGCTCCTTTTACGCTTCATGCCCAACTAATAGCAGCCATAGAAAACGAAATCCAATATGCACAAGCAGGTAAGCCAGCTCATATCATTATTAAAGTCAATGCCTTAACCGAAAAGCAATTGATGCAAGCTTTATATAGAGCCTCAATGGCAGGTGTTAAAGTGGATTTAATTATTCGTTCAATTTGCTGTTTACGTCCCCAAATGAAAGGCATTTCGGAAAATATTCGGGTGCGTTCTATTGTAGGGCGTTTTTTAGAGCATACTCGTGTTTTTTGCTTTTCTAATAATGGTGAGCTAAAAGTTTATTGTGCTAGTGCTGATTGGATGGACAGAAATTTGTTTTCACGGGTTGAAACCTGTTTTCCGATAGATGACCCCGCATTAAAAAAACGTATTTATAAAGATGGCTTATTAAATTATTTAGCCGATAACCAATTAGCATGGGAATTGCAATCCGATGGCACATGGATGCGGGTTGAGGCGGGTGCAGACGAGCCAGCGCATCAAGCACAGGCTATTTTGTTAGAAAAGTTGTCTAAAATATAATCTTCTACAAAATATAGCCTAACGTGGGTTGCAGCAAGACCCACGTAATTCTTAGAGTATGTTTACGTTTGGGCTAAATGCCTATTTTTGGCTAAATATTGAGATTGAGCATATTCTACTGTTCTTCCCTCACTCTAACTCTCTCCCACAGGGAGAGAGGACTCCCTCTCCCGTTGGGAGAGGGNNAGGGTTGGGGTGAGGGCTAAATCAAAATGTCAACAGACCCTAAGCCATTTACAAAATATAATAATCTGATATAAAAACTTTACAATTATAAATGATAAGTATTATCATTACGCTTCTGCTTTGGAGTGTGGTGTTATGCGTTTATCGTTGCTTGTGTTATGTGTATTAAGTCTTGGTTTAGCAGGTTGTTTACCTGAACAAAATACCGCTGCACCATCAGTCACCTCTAGCACTGAGCCAACGCCACAAATGATTGCCTTGGGCAGTGCCTTGTTTAATGACACTAATTTATCAAGCCAAAAGAATCAATCATGTGCTTCGTGCCATGATAAATCGGTGGCCTTTGCCGATGCCGACAAAAATAATCCCACCTCTAAAGGTTCTGTTAGTAGCTTATTTGGTACACGCAATACACCCAGTATTGCCTATAGTGCTTTTACGCCTGCCTTGCATCAAGAAACCGAAGACGGTGAAACCTTATGGAAAGGTGGTTTGTTTTTGGATGGGCGTGTTAATACCTTAGAGGAGCAAGCCCAAAAGCCGTTTTTAAACCCTATAGAAATGAATAATAAAGACGCGGCAGATGTGATTGCTAAATTACGCACCAGTCCGACTGCTAATTTATTTAGAGAGATTTTTGGTGGCGATGCCTTAGATGTGGGTAAAGAAGATCAAGCCTTTACTCAATTAGCTCAAGCTATTGCCACCTTTGAGCGCACCCCCGAATTTAGCCCGTTTAGTTCTAAGTTTGATTTTTATATTCAAGGTAAAGCCCAATTTACAACTCAAGAAATAGAAGGCATGAGTTTATTTATTCGTGCCGACAAAGGTAATTGTGCCGCCTGCCATCCTGTGACTCGTTCTGTCGATGGGACTCCTCCTTTATTTACTGATTTTAGTTATGACAACGTGGGGGTGTCGCGCCACACGAACACACAGTTTTTTGCCACAGATTTTGTAGATGAAGGCTTGGCACAAACCGTCAATGACCCTAATTTGCGTGGTCAATTTAGAGTGGCTACCTTACGCAATATTGCTAAAACTGCGCCTTATATGCACAACGGGCGTTTTGATAGCTTGCGCGAGGTTGTGGAATTTTATAACAGCCGTGATGTAGAGCCACAACGTTGGGGTGTGCCCGAAGTTCCCGAAACGGTTAACAAAGACGAATTGGGTAATCTAAAACTGTCTGACCGTGAAATTGATGCCCTCGTTGCCTTTTTAAATACCTTATCTGATGGTTATTTGCCTTAATTTTTGGAGTAAATCGATGTTTCGTCCTGTATTCACTTTATTAGCTTGTGCTATTGCCGCCACGACCTATGCCGATAGCTCTGTTGATGAATTACGCGCCGAGTTAGCACGTCAAAAGGCGCAAATAAGCGCACAGCAAAGCCAATTAGAAGCATTGACCTCTGCTGTAGAAAATCAGTCAGCCGCCACTAGCGGTATAAATAATGCGACTCAGGTAGGATTTTATGGCGAAGTGCATTACAACAGCTTTAAAGAGCCAGATGCCGTCACGGGTAAAAATAATATTCATGCGCATCGTGCAGTGATTTTGTTAAATCATGCCTTTAGCGATAACTTACATTTTTATAGTGAGTTTGAGTTTGAAGGCGCGGCTGATAGCAGTGAAGTTGAAACAGAAGTTGAGCAGATTTTTATAGATTGGCGTATTCATCCTAAAGTGTCTTTAAATATTGGCCAATTTTTAGTGCCTGTGGGTTTATTAAACGAAACCCATGAACCCAACGTGTTTTATGGTGTGGAGCGTAATCCAGTAGAAGAATTGATTATTCCTGCAACATGGTGGGAAAAGGGCGTGATGCTGCGTACTTTGCCTGCCAATGGTCTTGCCGTTGATTTGGCGGTGCATAATGGTTTACGTGGTGACATTAATAATTTGGGTGGGGCAGACGGTTTACGCGAATTTAGACAAGAATTTGGTGGCGCACGTGCCGAAGATTTAGCCTATACCTTACGAGTAAAATACAGTGGTATTAATGGCTTAGAATTAGGTGCAACCATTCAGCAGCAAGAAAATATTACCCAAAGCCATGACCTATTGGTGGGTGGCAAAGCGGCGGCTACTTTATTAGAAGCACACGTAGACTACCATTGGCAGTCATTGGGTTTACGTGCTTTAGTCACACAGTGGGATATTGATAACGTGGTTGCTAAAATAACAGGTGCAGATAAATTATCGGGTTTTTATGTTGAGCCATCATGGAAGCTAAACGATAAAATTGGCCTGTTTGCGCGTTATAACCAATGGAATACCGCCGCTAATGCCATTGCCAAACAAGACGACAAACAAACGAATGTTGGGTTTAATTATTGGATTGAGCCGCGTGTGGTATTAAAAGCGGATATTCAAAATACTAATCAAGCCAATAGTGCAGGTGATGGTTTTAACTTAGGTGTAGGCTTAAGTTTTTAATTTAGTATTCTCCTCAACTCTCTCCCTATGCCTCTATGGGAGAGAGCAAGAAAATATGCTCAACATTAAGCCAAAAATAAATTAATGCTTGCCGTTGTCATTGAGACTCTAAGAGGCTAATAACGTCACATCCCACGCGCTTAAATAAGTGATTTCTTCCTCTAAATCGGCTACCGTTAGCGGGTGATTACTGAGCCAATCGTCAGGAAATTTTAAAATAAAATGTAAGCCATCACTGGTTAGCTTAACGGGTGGTAAGGCAATAGGACTACGGCTATGATGTAATAAAGAGGCTAAACGTAATAAAATCGCGCTGTAAAATAACGATAAACCACCACTTTTAATGAGCTGTAATTTTTGTTCGGCACGAATTTTTCGGCGATGGCAAGTCACTAATAATGAAAGCTTTTCTTGGTCAGCTTGCGAAAATCCTGCCACATCAGAATACTGTAGCAAGTACGCGCCATGTTTATGATAACTGCTATGAGAAATAGCCAAGCCAATTTCGTGTAATAGGGCAGCGCGACGTAATAAATCTTGGTCTTCATCATCTAAAGTCAAAATATTTTGTGTTTGTTGATAAAGTAAATTGGCAGTTTGTGCCACCCGATGCGCTTGTGCTTGGTCGGCATGATAACGTGCCATTAAGGCATTGGCACTGCGGTCTCGAATGTCTTCGTGACTAAAGCGGCCTAACATATCGTGCAATACGCCTTCACGTAATGCACCGTCAGAGTAAGTCATGGTTTGTAAATCAAGCTCATCAAATACCGCCTGAATAATGGCAAAACCTGCGGGTAAAATGGTACGGCGGTCATCTTTTAAACCTACAATATTTAATTCGCTAACGTGTTTGTAACTGAGAATTTTTTCTTTAACTTGTTGTAAGCCTTCGCGGGTAATTAAACCTTCTTGATTAGCCCAGCCATTTTGAATCATGATTTGTCGTGCGGCTTTAATGGTGCCACTAGAGCCTACCACCGATTGCCAACCTAATTCACGATAAGCATTGGCAATCACCATCACTTCTTGACGCGCCGCCATCGTTGCCTTGTGTAAGGCTTTAGCACTAATGACACCATCGGCAAAAAAACGTTGGTTATAAGCAACACAGCCCATTTGCAGTGACTCGGTAGCCAAAGGTTCAAAGTTTTCACCAATAATAAATTCGGTTGAGCCTCCACCAATATCTACCACCAAACGTCGCCCTTCATCGGCTAAGGTTTGCGAAACGCCCAAATAAATTAAACGCGCTTCTTCACGGCCTGCCACAATCTCAATGCGTTTTTTTAAAATACGTTCGGCTTGTTCTATAAAAGTGGCTGAGTTATTGGCTTGGCGTAATGCGTTAGTTGCCACAATGCGTAAGCGTTTTAAAGGAATGGACTGTAGGCGTTGAGCAAAACGAGCCAAACACGCTAAAGCACGCTCTTGGGCTTCAGGTGTTAGGTTTTGGTCTTTATCTAAGCCTGCACCTAATTGCACTTTGTCGGATAAACTGTCAATACGGCGTACTTCGCCATGATCTAAACGGGCAATGGCTAAGTGAAAGCTGTTAGAGCCTAAATCAATGGCCGCTAATAAACTGCCCTCGGATAAATTACTATTCATTAAAAAAACTCACGATTATCATAAATTGCCATAAACAGACACAAATGCGTGGTCTGTCCTATAGCAGTTAATTAAAAAAAACTTTTATACTATGCAACATTGATGACGCTGTTAGCGTCTAAATGCCCAAAATGCACTTGTTTTTTGCAATGACGATTGAAAATCGTCTCTCTGCACCCAATAAATTGATGTATGTTCTTTCTAAAAAGATATAACAGCTTTAGGCGCGTAAAAAAAGCCTTTAAACCTGTTATCATCGCTCTTTATTTATCTGGAGAAACTCATGGCTAGCCCATTGATTGTGAATACGACTGATGCTCAGTTTGAAGAAGACGTTTTAAATGCCGATGGTTTAGTACTCGTTGATTACTGGGCGCCTTGGTGTGGTCCTTGCAAAATGATTGCTCCTATTCTTGATGAATTGGCTGGTGAGTACGAAGGTAAAGTTAAAATTGTAAAAGTTAATGTCGACGAAAATCCCACAACTGCTCAAAAATTCGGCGTTCGTGGTATTCCAACGCTCAGTTTATTCAAAAGTGGGCAAGTTGCAGCAACAAAAGTGGGTGCTTTGGCAAAATCCCAATTGACAGCCTTTTTAGATTCTAATATATAATACACCCTCAAGGCGGCCATAAACTCAAGGTCGCCTTTTCGTCCAGCGCAAGCCGCTCTGCTAGGCAACCAAATCATAAAATCTTGTCTACAGCGCAACTGATATTCCCGAACCATGTTATGTATTAGTTGATGAAAGCGGTATGCGAGCATTTTCGCATTCTCTCTTTTGCAGCATCCTTATGAACCTGACCGAACTCAAACAGAAACCTATTGCCGAATTGGTAAAAATTGCCGAGTCTATGAATTTAGACAGTATGGCGCGTAATCGTAAACAAGATGTCATTTTTGCTATTCTCAAACGTCATGCAATGAATGGCGAAGAGATTTTCGGCGATGGCGTATTAGAAATTTTAAGCGACGGCTTTGGTTTCTTGCGGTCTTCCGAAGGTTCTTATTTGGCAGGCCCTGACGATATTTATGTTAGCCCTTCGCAAATTCGCCGTTTTAACCTACGAACGGGCGATACCATTGCAGGCACGATTCGTCCTCCCAAAGAAGGGGAGCGTTATTTCGCCTTGTTAAAAGTGAATCATATTAACTATGACTCACCCGAAAACGCCCGTAATAAGATTTTATTTGAAAATCTTACTCCATTATTTCCAACCGAACGTTTGATTTTAGAGTTGGGTAATGGCTCAACCGAAGATTTAACGGCGCGTGTGATTGACTTGGTTGCCCCTATCGGCAAAGGTCAGCGTTCGTTGATTGTTGCACCGCCTAAAGCAGGTAAAACCATTTTATTACAAAATGTTGCTCACTCGATTGCGCGTAATAACCCCGAAGTGCATTTGATTGTGTTGTTGATTGATGAACGCCCTGAAGAAGTGACCGAAATGATTCGCACCGTACGTGGCGAAGTCGTGGCCTCTACCTTTGACGAGCCACCAGCACGTCACGTTCAAGTTGCCGAAATGGTGATTGAAAAGGCCAAGCGTTTAGTTGAACACAAAAAAGACGTGGTCATTTTATTAGATTCGATTACCCGTTTAGCTCGCGCCTATAACACCGTTATTCCGTCGTCGGGCAAAGTGTTAACAGGTGGTGTCGATGCTCATGCTTTAGAGCGTCCAAAACGCTTCTTTGGTGCGGCACGTTCGATTGAAGAGGGTGGTTCGTTAACGATTATTGCAACTGCGTTAATCGAGACAGGCTCTAAAATGGATGAAGTTATCTTTGAAGAATTTAAAGGCACAGGCAACCATGAAGTGCATTTGGATCGCCGTATTGCCGAAAAACGTGTCTTCCCATCGATCAACATTAAAAAGTCGGGTACTCGTCGTGAAGAACGCTTGATGGCCGACGATGAATTGAAGAAAGTATGGATTTTACGCAAAATTCTGCATCCAATGGATGAAATTGCAGCGATTGAGTTTTTACTTGATAAGATGAAAGAAACCAAAACCAACGATGACTTTTTTGAAACCATGAAGCGTAAGCAGTAAAATGTAATTACCCTCACTCTAGCTCTCTCCCACAGGGAGAGAGGACTCCCTCGCCCTTTGGGAGAGGGTTGGGGTGAGGGGATAAGAATAGCAAAAAAGAACCCCGTGTTAGGCAACTAACACGGGGTTTTTGTTATTAGTTTTGGTGTTCGACACGCGCTCGTTGGCGTAGTTCGTCTTCGATATGGTGTAATAGTTTTATGGTGGTGGCGACAGTGTTAGCCTTGACGCTGTCTATCGCGAGCAAATCATGGTGTAAAGTTTCGAGCTGTAAAATTTGTTGATGAATTTGTTTGGCATCAACAGGGCTTAGGCTGACCATTGTCATCTGAGCATCTCCTTATTTAATTTAAGTGCATACTCAATATATAGACGATGTTTACGGCTTGTGCCAATGTTTTATAAATCCGAACTGTTTGATGTTTGATGTTTGATGTTTGATGTTTGATGCTCTAAACTAAGACAACACCTTTAAACAGAGTATTTTGTTATGCGTACTACCTTAGTAATAGATGATGATGTACTTGCGATAGCTAAAGCGTTTGCTCAACAGCAACACAAAACCATAGGGCAGGTTATTTCTGAGTTTGCCCGTCAAGCACTAACACGTCAAGCTCAGCCTGTGCTAGAACGAAATGGTATTCCGTTGCTTAAATCTAAGCCATTAGTCGCCCCTCAGCCTGTTAGTTTAGAGCTAGTTAATCAGCTTCGTGATGAATTGCCATGAGTGTATTTTTATTAGACGTAAACGTGTTAATTGCGTTAATTGATAGCAACCACGTTCATCATGACCGCGCCCATGAGTGGTTTGCCACAAAAGGCGTAAACGCATGGGCAACATGCGCGACCACCGAAAACGGNNAGTTGTCAGGGCATCAGTTTTGGAATGACGATATTAGCTTAATGGATGCCCGTTATGTTGATAGCACTCGCTTGTTACAGTCAGGGCAAATTACAGACAGTTATTTGTTAGCACTCGCGGTACATCATGGCGGTAAGTTAGCGACGTTAGATGCGCGTTTGTGTGTAGATGCGGTATTAAAAGGGCAGAGCGCGTTATGTTTAATTTAAAAGATTGTGACTTACGAATTTTGTTGAAATTAGCCCGTTTTGTGAGCATAAAACCGTTTAAAACGGGTGAAGTATAAGTAAACAAGCGATAACCGCGTAAGTCCTAAGATAGCGTAAAAAGTAGTCGAGTAGAGTGCAATAACTAGATTGCACTCTAATGACTTGGAGTTAACGCTGCCAGTCTTTAAAATACTGTTTAAATTTAGCTACTTTAGGCGCAACCACCATTTGGCAATAGCCTTGATGTGGATGATTAGCAAAGTAGTTTTGATGGTAAGCCTCGGCTGCATAAAACGGTACAGCATCACTCACTTGAGTCACAATGGCTTGAGCAAAGGTTTTATTGCTTGTTATTTGTTGAATATAGTTTAACGCAAGTTGTTTTTGCGTGTCATTTTGGCAAAAAATCACTGAACGATATTGTGTGCCTACATCATTACCTTGACGATTAAGCGTGGTGGGGTCGTGAATACCATAAAACACATCTAACAGTTGTTCAAAGCTAATGATGCTTGGGTCAAAATCAATTTTAACCACTTCGGCATGGCCTGTTGCACCTGTGCAAATTTGCTCATATGTGGGGTTGGGGCGTGCGCCACCTGCATAACCTGAAGTAACGTGTAACACGCCTTTGACTTGTAAAGAAACCGCTTCTAAACACCAAAAGCAGCCACCTCCTAACATTGCTGTCTCAAAAGTCATGATTTTTTCTCCTGTTACCCTTCGACTTCGCTCAGGGTACACATTGTTGGCTGAGCTTGGCCAGCCCTGAGCCTCTGCCGAAGGGTCGAAGCCAATTACGGCTTACTTGCGCTCATACACCACAAAGTCATAATGTGTATCTTGTGGCTCGTAATAATGCGCTTCACGGCCAATTTCTTGCCATTGTGCTAAGTCTATAGACCCAAAAAAAGCATCGCCTGTGACTGTTTTTTTAACTTCGGTAATATATAAACGCTGCGCTAAAGGTAGGCTTTGCTCATAAATTTGTGCGCCACCCATAATAAAGGCTTCTTGAGTATCACTAATCTCGGCAATGCTTTCCGCGACTTTCAGCGCATCATCAATACTGGCAACGACTTTTACGCCTTCGGCTTGAAAGTCGGTATTACGACTAATGACAATATTTTGGCGATTGGGTAGCGGCTTGCCTCCAATTGAGTCGTATGTTTTACGCCCCATGATGACAATGTTGCCACTTGTTAAACGTTTGAAATATTTTAAGTCTTCTGGAAGATACCAAGGCATTGAGTTATTGATGCCGATACATCCATTTTCTGCGACAGCAACAATAATAGACAGCTTCATATTTAAGAACTCGCGCTAGTTGCCAATAGTGGCTTATATCAAGCAAAACGCGCGATTATAGCAAAAATACGAAGCCGATTAAACTACACCGCCACAGGTGCTTTAATAGCGGCGTGAGATTGATAGTTTTCTAGCGTAAAATCTTCAAACTTAAAACTAAAAATATCTTTAACGTTTGGATTTAAACGCATTGTTGGTGGCGGTAATGGCTCGCGGCTTAACTGTAAATCGGTTTGCTCTAAATGGTTACTGT